>JAHCAT010000007.1 GCA_019634735.1 Lysobacterales bacterium
CCCCGCCGGACCGGCTTGCGTCAAGTCGAAGGCCCCGCCCAGGCGGGGCCTTCGCTGTTTGAAGCGAACGACTCGACACCGCTCCGGGTTCGGTGTGCGATGTTCGGTGTTCGGCAAGCGGGGCGCGATCTGCTCCCTATCTCTCGCCGAGACCTGATTGGCGTCGTCTCTCAGCCGGGCTGTCCAGGGCGCGGGTACGACAAAAATCAGGGTCTCGAGCAAGGATGCGAAGCCGATCACGATCCGGTGCGCGGTCTGCGTGCCGCCCACGCCGATGTCGCACTGCATCAACGCTGCGGGTTTTGCCCTCCGCTGTCCTCGGGTAGGCTGCCCCTTCATCCACAGTGGGAGGTCGTCCGCCATGACCATCCGAACATTCGCGGCATTGCTGGCACTGCTGCTCAGTGCAGCCGTACATGCGAACCCGCTCAGCTGGCAGCAGGACGCCTTGCGCGCAATAGACCAGGTGCCGACACGGCAGCTGGCGGCCCTGGACATCACGCAGCTTGCCGAGGAAGACGCCTTCAACGAGGCCATGGGGCAGCCTCCCCGCTTCGCCATCGCGCATCCGGAACTGCTGAACGTGGCGCACAGCGCCGACTGGGAGCAGTCCGGCGATGCAAGCATCTGGCGGTTGCGCGTCAAGGCTGCCAATGCGGTCTCGGTGAACTTCGGGTTCACCCGGTTCCGGTTGCCGGAAGGCGCGGCGCTGTACCTGTACAGCGCCGATCGCAGTCAGCTCGCCGGGCCGTACACCGCCGCGCACAACAACGTCCACGACGAGCTGTGGACGCCGATCATCGCCGGCGACGAGGTGATCGTGGAACTGAACGTGCCGACCGAGCGGCGCCCCGCGGTCCAGCTGGAGCTGGGCAGCATCAACCAGGGCTACCGCGGCTTCGGCGATGCGGTGAAGGAATACCTGCAGCCCGACCTCGATCTGGATGCCGGCGGCAAGCAGTGCAAGGACGGCGGTGGCCGCTCCGGGGCGTGCAACCAGGACGTCGCCTGCCTGTCCGATGGCGATCCCTGGAACGAGCCGCGTCGTTCGGTGGGCGCCTATTCGCGCAGCGGTACGTTCGCCTGCAGTGGCTCGCTGGTCAACAACACGGCCAACGACCGTCGTCCGCTGTTCATGACCGCCACGCACTGCATCAACGCCGCCCAGGCGCCCAGCATCGTCGTGTACTGGAACTACGAGTGGCCGAGCTGTCGTCGCCCGGGCGCCGCCGGGGGCACATCGACCAATCCGCCGAACCCGGCGACCAGCAGCAGCGGCGGCACCTGGCTGGCGGCGACGGTCAACCCCTTCAGTGGTGGCGGCTGCACGGTCGGAAGCCAGTGCTCGGACATGACCCTGATCGAGCTCAACAACGCGCCCAATCCGGACTGGAACCTGTTCTGGTCGGGTTGGGACCGCCGGCCGCCGCCCACCGCCTGCGCGCAGGGTGCGCCCAACACGACCGATGGCCTGTGCGCCAGCATCCATCACCCGGGCGTCCATGAAAAGCGCATCACCTTCGTCGCCCAGGACATCCAGGTCGGCAACATCGCCGCCGCCACGGGCGTGCACTGGCACCCGTTCTGGCATCCCAACCCGCCCGAGCTGCCGAACATGCCCGGCGGCGCGCCGGCGGTCATCCCACCCGCGGTCACCGAGGGCGGCTCCTCGGGATCGCCGCTGTACACGGCCGCCCAGCGGTTCATCGGCGTGCTCAGCGGCGGACCGGCCGCATGCGGTGCCACCGGCGCCAATCTCTCGGACTTCTACGGGCAGCTGGCCCACGCCTGGGAGGGGTTGGGCACGCCGTCCACGCGCATGCGCGACTACCTGGACCCGATCGGCGGCGCACCCCTGTTCATCGATGGCATCGGCGTCTCGCCGTTCGCGCTGGCCGTCGATCCGGCCACTGTCGCGGCCTGCGCCAGTGCCGGCTCCGTCGCGCTCGACATCGACGTGCTGCAGTCCGAACCGGGCTTCACCGGGACCGTGGCGCTGTCCGCGGCGGGCCAACCGACCGGCAGCACGGTCGCGTTCGCGCCCCCCTCGGTCGTGACGCCGGGCAGTTCGGTGCTTACGGTCGGTGCCCTGGGCGCCGCCACCCCCGGCAACTATGCGCTGGTGGTCACCGGTACCAGCGGCGGCGACGAGGTCAACCGTACCGTGCCCTTCGTGCTCAACGACGTTGCGCCCGGTGCGGTCGGCCTGAGCTCGCCCGCCAACAATGCCGTGGGCGTGTCGTTCCAGCCGACCCTTACCTGGTCGGCCGCCAGCTCCGGCGGCGCCACCAGCTACCTGGTCGAGGTGGCCAGCGATGCCGGCTTCGGGACCCTCGTGTTCAGCCAGACGGTCGACGACCTGACCTCGGTCCAGGTGAGTCCGGCCCTGGCGTCCAACACCTCCTACTGGTGGCGTGTCACTGCCGCCAATGCCTGCGGCACCGCGACGCCCTCGGCCGTGTTCACGTTCAAGACCCAGCCGGCTCCCGGCGACTGCGACGACAGCACCACGCCAGTGGTCATCTTCACCGAGGACTTCACGGGCGGTCTGGGCGGCTTCTCGACGGCGGGCAGCGTGGGCGCGCAGACCTGGGCGGTGTCGAACGTGCGGCCGAGTCCGCTGTCGGGCGGCAATGCGGCGCTGGCGGTCGACATTCCCACCGTGTCGGACCAGCGGCTGACCTCGCCGACCATCGCGTTGCCGGCGGCGGATCTGCCGCTGACGCTGAAGTTCCAGAACTGGCGCAACATCGAGAACAACGGCGCCACGGCGTGCTATGACGGCGGCATCCTCGAGGTGTCGGTGAATGGCGGTGCCTTCACGCAGATCACCGGGGCGGGCCTGCTGAACGACCCGTACCGTGGTCCGATCAGCGCCAGTTTCGCCAATCCGCTGGCGGGCCTGAACGCCTGGTGCGAGCCGGCGCCGGGCCGTCCGTACGACGATACGCTGGTGGACCTGAGCCCGTATGCGGGCAGCAACGTGCAGCTGCGCTGGCGGCTGGGCACGGACAACTCGGTGGCGCGCGAGGGCTGGTACGTGGACGACATCCGCGTGCAGGCCTGTCAGGCCGACAACGACCTGATCTTCGCGGACGGCTTCGAGGCGCCCTGAGTGGGCCAGGCCCTCCGTCGGCGCCGGACACCGGGTCCGGCCAGGCGGCGGAGGGCCCTGCGGCCGGGGCGGTGGACGCTCCGGCCGGCTGCGCCACGGTTGGCAGCGGCAGGCAGGACGGTCACTGCCGCGTCCCGGCCGGACCGGCGCCGCTGTGGCGGCGCCCACAGGACAGGCGGGCGCGGTGCCCGGGGCCGCGCCCCGGCTTGGCATACGGGCTAGACTTCCCGCCCCGTTTCCGCACACGCCATAGCACCTGCAGATGAGTCGACAGCGCGTCCTCACCGGCATCACCACGACCGGCACCCCGCACCTGGGCAACTACGTCGGCGCCATCCGCCCTGCGATCGCCGCAAGCGGCCGGGCGGGCGTCGAGTCCTTCTTCTTCCTGGCCGATTACCACGCCCTGGTGAAGTGCGGCGACGCCGACCGCGTGCGCCGCTCCACCCTGGAGATCGCGGCCAGCTGGCTGGCCTGCGGCCTGGATCCGGAGCGGGTCTGCTTCTACCGGCAGTCGGACATCCCCGAGATCCCGGAGCTGGCCTGGATACTGGCGTGCAGTGCCGGAAAGGGGCTGCTCAACCGCGCCCATGCCTACAAGGCCGCCGTCGACGCCAACCTGCAGGCCGGCGAGGACGCCGATGCTGGCATCACCATGGGCCTTTTCCTCTACCCCGTGCTGATGGCGGCCGATATCCTGGCGTTCAATGCCGATCGGGTCCCGGTCGGTCGCGACCAGATCCAGCACATCGAGATGGCGCGCGACATGGCCGCGCGCTTCAACCACCATTACGGCGAGCACTTCGTGCTGCCCGAGGCGCAGGTCGACGACCAGGTCGCGACCTTGCCGGGTCTCGACGGCCGCAAGATGTCCAAGAGCTACGACAACACCATCCCGCTGTGGCTGCCCGAGCGCGAGCTGAAATCTGCGATCGCCCGCATCGTCACGGACTCCCGGGCGCCCGGTGAGGCGAAGGAGGTGGCGGGGTCGGCCCTGTTCGAGCTGTACCAGGCGTTCGCCAGCGCCGAAGAGAGCGCAGCCATGCGCCAGGCCTATGCCGACGGCATCGCCTGGGGAGAGGCCAAGCAGCGCCTGTTCGAGCGCATCGACTCCGAACTGCGGCCGCTGCGGGAGCGCTACTACCAGCTGGTCGGCCGGCCCGGGGAGATCGAGGAGATCCTGCGCCTGGGCGGCCGTCGCGCGCGCGCGGTCGCGACTTCCCTGGTCGCCGAGGTCCGCATCGCCGCCGGCCTGCAGCCGCTGTTCGGGCTGCGCTGGGAGAAGGAGCGCGGCGCCGACGACGGACGCCAGGAGCAGCCGCGCTTCGTCACCTTCCGCGAGGACCAGTCGTTCCGCTTCAAGCTGCTCGACGGCCACGGCACGGTGGTGATGGAGAGCGTGCCGTTCGCCGATCCCAAGGCCTGCGGTCAGGCCATCGGCGCAATCAAGAAGGCGGCGGTGGCCGGTCGGCCGCTCGACAGCCGGGCTGTGCCTGAGGGATTCGAGGTGCTGGGCGAGGACGGCGCGGTGGTCGCCCGCGGCGCCGACCCGGCGCACCTGGCGCCGGTCATGGAATCGCTCGCCCTGCTGGCGGCCTGACCGCCGCAGGCTGTCCGCCCCGCCTGCGCGCACTGCGGGCGCCGCGGCGCCGCTCCACCATGCCGGCTTCCCTGCGCCCAGCCCGGCGATGATCACCGGTGAGGCAAGCGCCTCCCTCTCCCCCGGCCCCTCCGCCGCAGGCGGGGGAGGGGAGAAGTGGTGAGCGGTCGCACGGGCGGAATACGCCGGGGATGAGGTCGGAGGCAAGCACTTCCCCCCCCGGCCCGTCCCCCGCCGGCCGGTCGCCGCCGGCCGGCCGCTACGACGCCGACTGCAGGTCGTCGAGCAGTGCCTTGAGGAAACGCGAGGCCTCGCCGCCGGTGCAGGCGCGGTGATCGAAGGTGAGCGAGATCGGCATCATCCTGTGCGCCTCGAAGCCGCCAACCACCGGGCGCATCTCGAAGCGCGCCTTGCCCGCGGCGACGATGGCCACGCACGGCGGCACCACGATGGGGGTCGCGTAGCGGCCGGCGAACACGCCGAAATTGCTCAGGCTGATCGTGTAGCCCTTGAGGTCCTCGGGCGGCAGCGAGCGGTCCTCGACCTGGCCGCGCAGGCGGTTGACCGCCTCGCGCACCTGGCCGGCGTCCAGCAGGTCGGCGTTGCGCAGGGCAGGCACGAACAGGCCCTCCGGCGTGTCGACGGCGATGCCGACGTCGACGTGCGGATGCAGGGTGCGGGTCCCGGCGGCGCCGTCGAACCAGGCGTTCAGCGCCGGCTCGGTGCGGCAGGCGACGACGATGGCGCGGATCAGCCGGGCGGTGACATCGGTCCTGGCCGGCCAGGCATGCAGGTCGGCGTCGTCGCACAGGGTCGTGGCCACCACCTCGGCATGCGCCTGCGCCATGATCCGTGCCATGTTGCGGCGGACGCCGCGCAGCGGCTCCGGCTGGCCGGTGCGCGGCGTGTCGCCAGGCGGCGAGGTGCGCACCGGCCGGCCGGCGGCCGACATCGTGGTGCGCTCGCGAGCGCCACCACCGCTGTCGGGCGCAGTGGTTGGTGCGGCAGGCCGCGCGGCGGCGGGCGCAGCGGCCGGGACCGGCGCGCCGGCGCGCGCGCTGCCGTCCGCCGCCGCCTGCTTGACGTCGGCCAGGGTGACCACGCCGCCGCTGCCGGTGGCGCGCACGCGCGCCAGGTCGACGCCCAGCTTCTTCGCCAGCGCCCTGACCGCCGGCATCGCCTTGACGCCGCCGACCGTGGCCACCCGCTCGCTCTGCACGCGGTCGGAACTCTCCATCGCGCCGACCACGGTGCCGGCATCGCCGCCGGCCTTGCCGGCAGGTGCGGGCAGGTCGTCCTCGAGGATCTCGCCACCGACGTCGGAAGCGACCACCGTGGTCGCATCGCCGTCGTCGCGGCTGGCCTCGTTCGGCACCGGACGGCCGGCGCCCTTGTGGCCGGCGGGCCCGGCGTGGTGGTGGCCGGTGTCCTCGGCCTCGGCGCGCTGTGCGGCACCCTCGGCCAGTTCGAAGCCGGCCAGCGGGCTGCCGGTGGCGATCACGTCGCCGGGACCGCCGAACAGCTTGACCACGGTGCCGGTATAGGGCGAGGGCACCTCGACCACCGCCTTGGCGGTCTCCATCGAGACCAGCGGCGCGTCGAGCTTGACGAGGTCGCCCTCTTTGACGTGCCACTCGACGATTTCCGCATCGGGCAGGCCTTCGCCAAGGTCGGGGAGGATGAAGGTCTTCATGGTCACCTGCGAACACGGTTGAGGGAATGCCGCTGCCTGGGCCGGCGCAGGGCTGCGATGGCGACAGTGAGCAGGACGAGCAGTGCAAGCGACCAGGAGGCGACGGCTGGCACCGGCGTGGCGGGGACGCCCCCACCCACGGTCAACTGGAACTGCGCGACGTCGGCGCTGGAGGTGCCGAAAATCACGGTATGGGTGCCGGCGGGCAGGGCCGGCATCGTGAATGGCCAGGCGCGGTAGACGCTGGCGGGCGGACACAGGAAGCCGCAGCCGGGGTCGAAGTGGATCCTCACCACGGTTCCGTCGATGACGATGGTCGGTGCGTTGCCACCGAAGCCCCCGGTGGGGACCGAACTCCATCGCCAGAACGTGGCCTGGAATGGCAGCCCCGCAGGCGGCGGACTGGGCTCGGTAGTCAGGGCCGGGGCCGGGATGCCGCCGGTCTGCGCGGACGCGCCAGCGGGGATCGCCAGCGCCATCAGCGTGCTCAGCAGGGGGGCTGTCCAGGATCTGCCCATCGTGTCGTGCTCCGGTCTGTCGGGCGGTCAGGCCGCCAGGGTCCGCTTGGCCGCCTCGACGATGCGGCCGACCGGCGGCAGGTACTTCATCTCCAGCCGGAACAGCGGAATGTGGGTGTCGTAGCCGGTCACGCGCTCGACCGGCGCCAGCAGGTCGTACATGGCCTGCTCGGCCAGGCGGGCGGCGATCTCGGCACCGACGCCGACGTTCTTCGGCGCCTCGTGGACGATCACGCAGCGGCCGGTCTTGGCCACCGATTCGTGGATGGTGTCGAAGTCCAGCGGCTTGATGGTGGCGACGTCGATGACCTCGGCGCTGATGCCCTCGGCCTCCAGGGCGTCGGCGGCCTCCAGGGTCTCCTTGATGGTCGCGCCCCAGCTCACCAGGGTCACGTCGCGGCCGTCGCGCAGCACGAAGCAGACGTCCAGCGGCAGGGCTTCGCCGTCGTCGGAAACCTCTTCCTTGTACTGCCGGTAGATGCGCTTGGGCTCGAAGAAGATCACCGGGTCGGGATCGCGGATCGCCGCCAGCAGCAGGCCGTAGGCGCGCGCCGGCGAGGACGGGATGACGATGCGCAGGCCGGGCACGTTGGCGAACAGCGCCTCGTTGGCCTCGGAGTGGTGCTCGGGCGCGCGGATGCCGCCGCCCCAGGGCGCGCGCACCACGAGCGGGCAGGTCAGCCGCCCGCGGGTGCGGTTGCGCATGCGCACGGCGTGGCACATCAGGTGTTCGAGCATCGGGTAGATGAAGCCCTCGAACTGCGCCTCGGCGACCGGCTTCAGGCCCTGGCAGGCCATGCCGACGGTCAGGCCGGCGATCGAGGTCTCGCACAGCGGCGTGTCGATCACCCGCCACGGGCCGAACTGTTCCTGCAGACCGACCGTGGCGCGGAACACGCCGCCGTTGACGCCGACATCCTCGCCAAGCACGACCACCGAGGGGTCGTTTCGCATCTCCCAGGCGAGCGCCTGGGTGACGCCTTCGATCAAGGTGATCTCAGCCATGCTTCACCTCGCGGGCCACGGCAAGGGCGCGTTGCTGGGCGATCTCGAGCGGCGTGTCGCCGTACAGATGGTCGAACATCGCCTCGACCGGCTGGGCACGGGTCGACAGGTAGGCGTCGACCTCCTCGTTGACGCGTTCCTCGCACTGCGCCTTCCAGGTGTCCTCGCGGGCGTCGCTCCAGGCGCCCAGCCGGGTCAGGTAGGCGCGCAGGCGGCCGATCGGCTCGCGCTGCCAGGCCGCCTTGACCTCGGCATCGTCGCGGTAGCGGCGGGCGTCGTCGGCGGTGGTGTGATCGTGCAGACGGTAGGTGACCATCTCGATGACGCTGGCGCCGCCGCCGGAGCGGGCGCGGTCCAGGGCCTGGTCCATGGCCTCCCGGCAGGCGATCAGGTCGTTGCCGTCGACCTGCAGGCAGTGCAGGCCGCCGGCGATGCCCTTCTGGGCCAGGGTCTTGGCGCCGGTCTGCTTGCTGCGCGGAACCGAGATCGCCCACTGGTTGTTGACCACCACCAGCACCAGCGGCAGTTCGAAGGCGCCGCCGCAGTTGAGCGCCGCGTAGAAGTCGGCCTTCGAGGAACCGCCGTCGCCGCAGACGCTGACCGCGACCCGCTGCTCGCCGCGGATGCGGAAGGCCAGCGCGCTGCCGGCGGCGTGCAGGCACTGGGTGGCGATCGGCACCGACCAGGCGAAATCGTGGCGCGGGCCGGAAAAATCGTTGCCGCGCTCGTCGCCGCCCCAGTACATGAGCACGTCGCGCGGCTTGACGCCGCGGTAGAACTGCGCCGCGTACTCGCGGTAGGCCGGGGCCAGCACATCTTCCGGCCGCATCGCCGAGCCGATCGCGGCGTGCGCGGCCTCGTGGCCCAGGCAGGAGGCGTAGGTGCCGAGCTTGCCGGTGCGCTGCAGGGCGATCGACTTGGTGTCGAACACGCGGGTGAAGCTCATCAACTGGTACAGCTCGACCAGGTGGTCGAGGTCCCTGGCGATCGCCGGCAGTTGCTTGCCGATCGGATGGCCGTCGGGGTCGAGGTACTGTCGGTACTCGATCTCGAAGGTCGCTGCGGTGGTCACGATGGGTCCTCGTCCCGGTAAGACGCCCTGAATAGCAAGGCCGGCCGGGCAAGGCAAGCCGCGATGCGACAGCCCGGGGCCGCCACGGGGGCGGCACCGGCCAGCGGCTATACTGGCGGGCTTCCACGCCACGGAGAGGGCCATGGCCGGCACCGAGAACCTGCGCGACCTGGAAGCCGGGATCGAGCGCGACCTGCGCGAGAAGCTGGATTACGGCGGCTACCTGCGGCTCGACCAGGTGCTGTCGGCGCAGGCGCCGGTGTCCGATCCGCCGCACCACGACGAACTGCTGTTCATCGTCCAGCACCAGGTCGCCGAGCTGTGGATGAAGCTGGCCATCCACGAGCTCAAGGCGGCGCTCGGCTTCATCCGCGCCGACCGCCTGGACCAGTGCCTGAAGGTGCTGGCGCGGGTCAAGCAGATCCAGCGCCAGCTGTTCGAGCAGTGGGCGGTGCTGGAGACCCTGACGCCCAGCGAGTACCTGCAGTTCCGGCACCTGCTGGGTCCGGCCTCGGGCTTCCAGTCCTTCCAGTACCGGACCATCGAGTTCCTGCTCGGCAACAAGAACGCCGGCATGCTGGCGGTGTTCGACCACGACCCGTCGCGCCAGGCCGCGCTTCGAGAGGTGCTGGAAAGCCCGGGCCTGTACGACGAGTTCCTGCGCTGGCTGGCCCGTCATGGCCATGACGTCCCGGCCTCGTGCGTGGAGCGGGACTGGTCGTTGCCCTATGCCCGCTGCGCCGGCCTGCTGCCGGTGTTCAAGCGCATCTACGAGGATCCGGCCGGCCACTGGGACGCCTACAACGTCGCCGAGAAGCTGGTCGACATCGAGGAGAGCTTCCAGCTCTGGCGCTTCCGGCATATGAAGACGGTCGAGCGCATCATCGGCTTCCGGCGCGGCACCGGCGGTTCCAGCGGCGTCGCCTTCCTGAAGCGGGCCCTGGACCTGACTTTCTTCCCCGAGCTGTTCGAGGTCCGCACCGAGCTGGGCACCGCCGCGGGGTACTGAGCGCGCGCCAGGCAAAAAAAACCGTCCGGGGAGGCCGGACGGTGTGCCCAAGGGGGCGGGAGCGCCCCGATGAAAGGGAGTGTCTGTACCTTCCGACCGGGCCGGCCCGGATCGGTTCATCCCGGTGGCGGTCGTCTTCAGCCGCCAGTCATCGCCGTGTTAACCGGCGCTAACGGACGGGTCGTGGGCCCGGGTTCCGGCGGTCGACGGGTGCGATGCCCGGCCTCGCAGCGCGCGGGCAGCCCGGTCCCGGGTCCGGGCGCCCCGTTTCGGCAGGCGCGCGGGCAGGGCAGCTCGCCACCGCAGGTAGATCGACACCGGGTCGCTGCGGGCATCGCGGCCGGCCGGGTCGCAGCGGCGCGGTAGAATGCCGGGCTGCGCCGTGACGCCTCTGGAACCGCCCATGCTGGACAAGAGCTTCGACCCCGCCGCCATCGAATCGACCTGGTACGAGCGCTGGGAGCGTCTGGGCGTGTTCCGGCCCTCGGGGCAGGGCGAGCCCTACAGCATCCTGCTGCCGCCGCCGAACGTCACCGGCACCTTGCACATGGGCCACGCCTTCCAGCACACGCTGATGGACGCCCTGGTGCGCTGGCAGCGCATGCGCGGCCGCGACGTGCTCTGGCAGGTGGGGACCGACCATGCCGGCATCGCCACGGAGATGGTGGTCAGCCGCCAGCTCGCCGGCGAGAACCTCAGCCGCGACGGGCTCGGCCGCGAGGCTTTCATCGACCGCGTCTGGCAGTGGAAGCAGCAGTCCGGCGACACCATCACCCGGCAGATGCGCCGCCTGGGCGCCTCCGGCGACTGGTCGCGCCAGGTGTTCACCATGGACCCGATGCCCTCGGCGGCGGTGGTCGAGGCCTTCGTGCGCCTGTACGACGAGGGCCTGATCTACCGCGGCCAGAAGCTGGTCAACTGGGATCCGGTGCTGAAGACCGCGATCTCCGACCTCGAGGTGGTCAGCGAGACCGAGCAGGGCTCGTTGTGGTCGATCCGCTATCCGCTGGCCGACGGCAACGGTTTCCTGACGGTCGCCACCACCCGGCCGGAGACGATGCTCGGCGACGTTGCGGTCGCCGTGCACCCGGAGGACGAACGCTACGCCCACCTGGTCGGCAAGATGCTGCGCCTGCCGCTCACCGGCCGCGAGATCCCGGTCATCGCCGACGCCTACGTCGAGCGCGAGTTCGGCACCGGCTGCGTCAAGATCACCCCGGCGCACGACTTCAACGACTACGCGATCGGCCAGCGCCACGGCCTGCCGATGATCAACCTGTTCACCGACGAGGCCCGCCTCAACGACAACGCGCCTCGCGCATACCGTGGCCTGGACCGTTTCGAGGCGCGCCGCGCGGTGCTCGACGACCTCGACGCGCAGGGCCTGCTGGTGGAGGAGAAGCCGCACACCCTGCAGGTGCCGCGCGGCGACCGGACCGGCCAGGTGATCGAGCCCTGGCTGACCTGGCAGTGGTTCGTGCGCATGGACGCGCTGGGCCGGCGCGGGCTCGAACTGGTCGAATCCGGGCAGGTGCGCTTCGTGCCGGGCAACTGGATCAGCACCTACCGGCACTGGCTGGGGAACATCCAGGACTGGTGCATCAGCCGGCAGCTCTGGTGGGGCCACCGGATCCCGGCCTGGTACGGCGACGACGGCAGCATCCACGTCGGCCGCGACCAGGACGAGGCCACGGCGCGCGCGCGCGCCGCCGGGTACGACGGCCCGCTGCGCCGCGAGGACGATGTCCTGGAGACCTGGTTCTCCTCGGCGCTGTGGCCGTTCTCGACGCTGGGCTGGCCGGACCCGGAGCAGATGGCCGGCCGCGGCTACGACCGCTTCCTGCCGTCCTCGGTGCTGGTCACCGGCTTCGACATCATCTTCTTCTGGGTGGCCCGGATGGTGATGATGACCGATCGGCTGACCGGCAAGGTGCCGTTCCACGACGTCTACATCACCGGCCTGGTGCGCGACAAGGACGGCCAGAAGATGTCGAAGTCGAAGGGCAACATCCTGGACCCGATCGACCTGATCGACGGCATCGGCCTGGACGCGCTGGTCGCCAAGCGCACCGCCGGCCTGATGCAGCCGAAGATGGCGAAGGCCATCGAGCAGGCGACCCGCAAGGACTACCCGGACGGCATCCCGGCGTTCGGCGCCGACGCGCTGCGCTTCACCTTCGCCTCGCTGGCCAGCCACGGCCGCGACATCAAGTTCGACCTCGATCGCTGCCAGGGTTACAAGGCTTTCTGCAACAAGCTCTGGAACGCCGCGCGCTTCGTGCTGATGAACACCGAGGACTTCCGCGCCGACGGCGCCGCCGCGCCGGCCGGCGCCGGCGATGCCGAGCGCTGGATCCTGGCGCGGCTGGCGGCGACCGTCGCCGAGGTCGACGCGCAGTTCCAGGCCTACCGTTTCGACCTGGCCGCGCAGGCGCTGTACGGCTTCGTCTGGGACGAGTTCTGCGACTGGTTCGTGGAGCTGGCCAAGCCGGCCCTGCAGGGCAACGACGACGTCGCCCGGCGCAGCGTCCAGCACACCGCCCTGCACGTGCTGGAGGCGGCGCTGCGTGCCCTGCACCCGATCATCCCGTTCGTCACCGAGGCGATCTGGCAGCAGGTGGCGCCGCGCCTGGGCCTGGCCGAGGCCACTGTGTGCCTGCGGCCGTGGCCGCAGACGGCCGCCGGCGATGCCGAGGCGGTGCGCCGGATCGAGTGGCTGAAGTCCGTGGTCTCCGGCGTGCGCGCCTTCAAGAGCCAGATGGGCCTGTCGCCGGGGCGCGAGGTCGAGCTGCTGTTCGCCGGAGGCGATGCCGGCCAGCAGGCGCTGATCGGCCGCTTCGAGGCGCAGCTGCGCTTCCTGACGCGCGCCGGTTCGCTGCGCGCCCTGGCGGCGGGCGAGGCGGAGCCGGCCGGCGCCACCCTGGTCGCCCAGGCCGGCGAGCAGCGGGTCCTGGTTCCGGTCGCCGGGCTGATCGACATCGACGCCGAACTGGGCCGCCTGGACCGCGAGGTCGCGCGGATCGACGCCGAGATCGGCAAGTGCCGGGGCAAGCTCGGCAACGAGCGGTTCGTCGCCAACGCCCCGGCCGAGGTGGTCGACCAGGAGCGCGCCCGCCTGGCCGACTGGCAGGGCCAGCGCGAGGCGCTGCTGGCCCAGCGCGGGCGGCTGGCCGGCGGCTGAGCGGCGCCGCGCGCTTCAGTCCGGCGCCGCGGCCGCTTTCGCCGGCCGCGGCCCGAACAGGGCCGAGCCGATCCGCACCAGGGTGGCGCCTTCGGCGACCGCCAGCGGCCAGTCCTCGCTCATCCCCATCGACAGGGTGTCGGCCTCCGGGTGCCGGGCGCGCAGGTCGGCGAACAGCGCCGCCATCGCCGCGAATGCCGCGCGCCGCCGGGCCGGGTCGGGGTCCGGCCGCGGAATGGCCATCAGGCCCCGCAGGCGCAGGTTCGGGCGCGCCGCCACCGCGTCGGCCAGGGCCGGCACATCCTGCGGCGCGCAGCCGGACTTGCCGGCCTCGCCGTCGATGTTGACCTGCACCAGCACCTGCAGCGGGTCCGAAGCCGCCGGCCGGTGCCGGTCCAGGGGATCGAGCAGGCTGTCGCGGTCCAGGCTGTGCAGCCAGTCGAAGTGGCGGGCCACCTCGCGGGCCTTGTTCGACTGCAGCGGCCCGATGAAGTGCCAGACCAGGTCCAGGTCGGCGCAGCCGGCGATCTTGGCCAGCGCCTCCTGCACGTAGTTCTCACCGAAGTCCCGTTGCCCCGCCGCGGCCAGGACCCGCACCCGGGCCAGCGGCTGCGCCTTGCTGGCGGCGACCAGCAGCACGTGCCGGCCAGGGCCGGCGGCGGCGTCGATGGCCTCGCGGCAGCGTCGCCAGGCGTCGTGAAGCGGGTCGCTCATCGGGGAAAAATGCGGCGCTATACTCGGTCGGGCCGGCCCGGCGGGCCGGCATAGAGCGCCGCGACCGGCCCGCTCGGCCGATCCGGCTCCGGAAAGGATTCTACGCGCGGGGGAGTCAATGGATATCGCCGAGCTTCTGGCGTTCTCGGTCAAGAACAAGGCCTCGGACCTTCACCTGTCTGCGGGCCTGCCGCCGATGATCCGCGTCGATGGCGACGTGCGCAAGATCAACCTGCCGGAGCTGGACCACAAGCAGGTGCATGGCCTGGTCTACGACATCATGTCGGACAAGCAGCGCCGCGATTTCGAGGAGTTCCTCGAGGTCGACTTCTCGTTCGAGATCCCGGGCCTGGCGCGTTTCCGCGTCAACGCCTTCAACCAGAACCGCGGCGCCGGCGCGGTGTTCCGCACGATTCCCTCGCAGGTGCTGTCGCTGGAGGACCTCGGCTGCCCGCCGGTGTTCAAGGAACTGCTCGACCAGCCCCAGGGCCTGATCCTGGTCACCGGGCCGACCGGTTCGGGCAAGTCGACCACCCTGGCGGCGATGATCGACCACATCAACCGCAAGGAATACGCGCACCTGCTGACGATCGAGGACCCCATCGAGTTCGTGCACACCCCGCAGCGCTGCCTGATCAACCAGCGCGAGGTCCACCGCGACACCCATGGCTTCGCCGAGGCGCTGCGCTCGGCGCTGCGCGAGGACCCCGACTACGTGCTGGTCGGCGAGATGCGCGACCTGGAGACCATCCGTCTGGCGCTCACCGCCGCCGAGACCGGCCACCTCGTGTTCGCCACCCTGCACACCTCGAGCGCCGCCAAGACCATCGACCGCGTCATCGACGTGTTCCCGGCCGGCGAGAAGCCGATGGTGCGTTCGATGCTGTCGGAGTCCCTGCGCGCGGTGATCGCCCAGGCCCTGCTCAAGAAGGTCGGTGGTGGGCGCATTGCAGCGCACGAGATCATGGTCGGCATCCCGGCGATCCGCAACCTGATCCGCGAGGACAAGGTCGCGCAGATGTACTCGGCGATCCAGACCGGCCAGCAGCACGGCATGCAGACCCTCGACCAGTGCCTGCAGGACCTGGTGCGGCGTGGCCTGGTCACCAAGCAGACCGCGATCAGCTACGCCAAGCAGAAGGAGATCTTCCGATGAGCGAGGAAGGCATCGAGCTGGTCGGCTTCCTGCGGACCATGGTCGACAAGAAGGCGTCGGACCTGTTCATCACCGCCGGGCGGCAGCCCTGCATCAAGGTGCACGGCAAGCTGCATTCGCTGACCGAGCAGCCGCTGACCCCGCACCAGAGCAAGGAGCTGGTGCTGAACTCGATGAACCCCAGCCAGCGCGAGGCGTTCGAGAAGACCTACGAATGCAACTACGCGATCAGTGTGTCCGGGCTGGGCCGTTTCCGCGTCAGCTGCTTCTACCAGCGCAACGCGGTCGGCATGGTGATCCGCCGCATCGAGATGAAGATCCCGACCATCGAGGAGCTCCAGCTTCCCGCGGTGATCAAGGAACTGGCCATGGTCAAGCGCGGCCTGGTGCTGTTCGTCGGTGCCACCGGCACCGGCAAGAGCACCTCGCTGGCGGCGATGCTGGGCTACCGCAACCGCAACTCGTCAGGCCACATCATCACCATCGAGGACCCGATCGAGTTCGTGCACCGCCACGAGGGCTGCATCATCACCCAGCGCGAGGTCGGCATCGACACCGAGAGCTACGAGGCGGCGCTGAAGAACACTTTGCGACAGGCGCCCGACGTGATCCTGATCGGCGAGATTCGCGCCCGCGAGACCATGGACCACGCGATCGCCTTCGCCGAGACAGGCCACCTGTGCCTTGCGACGCTGCACGCCAACAACGCCAATCAGGCGATCGACCGCATCCTGCACTTCTTCCCGGAGGACCGCCGGCCGCAGACCCTGATGGACCTGTCGCTGAACCTCAAGGGCGTGGTCGCCCAGCAGCTGCTGCCCACCGTCGACGGCAAGGCCCGCCGCGTCGCCATGGAGGTGCTGCTGGGCACACCGCTGGTGCAGGACTACATCCGCAACGGCGACGTGCACAAGCTCAAGGAAGTGATGAAGGAATCCACCAACCTGGGCATGCGCACCTTCGACCAGAGCCTGGTCGAGCTGTACCACGCCGGCGAGATCTCCTACGAGAACGCCCTGCGCTACGCCGACTCCAGCAACGAGGTGCGGCTGTCGATCAAGCTCGCCAAGGGCGGCGACGCCCATTCGCTGTCGAAGGGCCTGGGCGAGGTCGACCTGCTGGAGTGATCGGCCCGTTCGTCGCCGGGGCGCGCGCGTGATCGCGTGCTACTGCCATCACTTCGTGCTGCCGCTGCCGGACGGGCATCCTTTCCCGATGACCAAGTACGCGCGCCTGCACGCACGCATCGCCGACCGCGCGGCCGCCCTGGGCATCGAACTGGTCGAGCCCGCGCCTGCCGCCGTCGACGACCTTCGCCGGGTCCATGACCAAGGCTACGTGCAGCGGGTCCTGGAGGGATCGCTGGCGCCGGGCGAGCTTCGCCGGATCGGCTTTCCCTGGTCGCCGGCCATGGCCGAGCGTGCCCGGCGCTCGGTTGGCGGCACCATCGCCGCCCTGCGCGCGGCACTGGCGGGCGACGGCGTGGGCGTCAATCTGGCCGGCGGCACCCACCATGCCGGCATCGACCGTGGCGGCGGCTACTGCGTGTTCAACGATGCCGCGGTCGCGGCCCGCCACGTGCAGTCGCACGGGCTGGCGCGGCGGCTGCTGGTCATCGACCTCGACGTCCACCATGGCGACGGAACCGCGGCGATCTTTCGCGACGACGCAAGCGTCTACACGTTCTCGATGCACGGGGCACGCAACTACCCGGCCGTGAAGCCGCCCGGCGACCTGGACCTGGCCCTGCCCGACGGCATGGACGACGCCGCCTACCTGGACCTGCTGGCCGAGGCCTTGCCCCGGGCGATCGCGCAATCCAGGGCCGATGCCGCGATCTATCTGGCGGGCGCCGATCCGTTCGCCGGCGACCGCCTGGGCCATCTGGCGCTCAGCAAGCCAGGCCTGCGCGAGCGCGACCGCCTGGTCCTGCGCCGTTGCCGGGAGGCGGGAATGCCGCTGGCGGTGGCGATGGCCGGCGGCTATGCCGAGGAGGTCGAGGACATCGTCGACATCCACGAGGCAACCGTGATCGAGGCCGCGGCCGCCGCGCGGGCATGGCAGACGGTGCCGGCGGCGCGCAGGGCCTGAAGCGCGCGCTGGCCGGGGCGGCCCTCTTCCCCGCCCTCCCCCGGAGGCGGGGGAGGGGAGAAGTGCGGTGCCGTGGCCCGTTCCTGACCCGGGCACCGCGGCGCGGAGCACAATCTGCTCCCCCTCTCCGCAAGCGCTGATCTGTGGGCAAGTGAGGTGCGGCGGCGGCTTCGCAGGAGGGCAGCGACCCTGGAAGCACCGCACCCGGGGCCTGGTCTGCTCCCCAGCAGGCGCGTCGCGCAGTGCAAACCTTCCGGCCACTGCTAGCATCGAACCGGACATGGACGGCAGCGGGGCCCCCGATTTGGCGATGGCGGCGTTCCTCGATGAGGACAGCAGCGACGTGCGGGCGGCGGCGGCGGGCGACGCCGGCGCCTTCGAGCGCCTGTACCGGCGCCATGCCAGCCGCCTGAACGCCGTGCTGTGGCGTCTGGCGGGCGGCGTCGAGGCGCGTGCCGAGGACTGGTTGCAGGAGGCCTTCGTGCGCGCCTGGCAGCAGCTGCCCGGCTTCCGTTTCGAGAGCCGCTTCGGCACCTGGCTGCACCGGCTGGCGGTGAACACTGCCCTGATGCAGCTGCGGTCGCTGGCGGCCCGGCCGGAGGGGTGGATCGATGCCGACGCCGACGACGCGAGCTTGCACGGCGGCGGGGCGGATCGGCCCGATCTTCGCCACGACCTCGAGCGGGCGATCGGGGCGCTCCCGGAGCGTGCCCGCGCGGTCCTGGTCCTGCACGACATCGAAGGCTGGCAGCACCAGGAGATCGCCGAGGCCATGGGTACCGCCGTCGGCACCTCCAAGGCCCAGTTGCATCGCGCCCGCGGCCTGTTGCGGGCCCAGTTGGAGGATCCCTCGTGAGTACCACCTCGAACGAACCACGCGACCCCCTTCTGCAAAGGGCGCTCGAATCCCTGCCGAGGCGGCGCGAACCTGGACGGGACCTCTGGCCGGACATCGCCGGGCGCCTGCCGCCACGCGACCTGCCGGCGTCGCCGGCGGCGACCAGGCGCCGGGGCGTCTGGAAACTGGCGCTGGCCGCCGGCCTGGCAGCCGCGCTGCTGGTCCGGGTCCTGCTCCAGACCCACCCGTTCACGCCAACGCCGGACCCCCAGGCCTTTCTTGCCAACGATCCCGCACAGGCCCTGATCGAGGCCTATGCCGACGTGCTGGCTGCCGAGACCGAGGCGGGATCCGTGGGTGTCGCCCTGTGGGAGGGCGGCGACGCCACCCGTCGCGCTGCGGTCCGCGAACTGGACACGGTCACGGCAGCGCTGGCGGCGGCGTTGCGCAGCGAACCCGATTCCCAACTCCTGCGCCGTCTCCTGCATCAGACACTGCAGCAACGTGCCGCGCTTGCACGGCAGTTCCACCACGTCTGATCCGCAATCCCGACCCCGACCCTGGAACACGACCCGACCATGAACATCCTTTCGATTGCCGCTGCCAGCCTCGTGCTGCTCGCGACCCTGCCCCTGCCGCTGGCCGCCGACACCCCGATCGACGAGCGCCGCCCGGCCAGTGCGACCGTGCAACTGCGCGTCGAGAACGTCGCCGGCCGGGTCGAGGTGGTGGTCGGTGCCGACGATCAGCTGGTCGTCACCGGCGATCTCGGCGAGGGCAGCAAGCCGCTGCGCATCGAGGGTGGCCCCGAACGCATGAGCGTGCGTGTCGAGCCCGAGGAGGGCGGGGGCTGGCGGCAGCGCATGGCGCCGTCCCGCCTGCGCCTGGAGGTGCCGGCACGGACCCGGCTGGAGGTCAGCACGGTGAGCGCCGACATCAGCGTCGATGGCGTATCCGGTGAGCGCCTCGAGCTCGAATCGGTGAGCGGCAGGATCATCTTCGCCGGCGCCCCCGGCCGGGCCACCCTGAAGACCGTCAGCGGCGCCATCGACGGCCGGGGCGACGCGCCGCAATGGACGGTGGGCACGGTCAGCGGTGCGATCGCCCTGGACGGCGTAGGTGGCGAGTTGCGCGTCGATTCGGTGTCGGGCGCGATCAGTCTGTCCGCCGGTGCCGTCAGCCGTGTGCGCGCCGAGACCGTCTCCGGGCGCATCCGCGCCCGGGTGCCGCTGACCGGGGCGGCCACGGTCGCCATGCAGTCGGTCAGCGGCGCCATCGAGTTGCGCCTGCCCGTTCCGGTGGATGCGAGGATCCAGGCCAGCACCTTTTCCGGGCCGGTCGCCAGCGACTTCGGCACCCCGGAGCGCGGCGGCGTCGGCGGTGGGCGGCGACTGGACGTCCGTGAAGGCACCGGGCGTGCCGAGGTCCGCCTGGAGTCCTTCAGCGGCAGCGTGACCATCCTGCGCGACCAGTGAGGCGCACGCCCGGCGCGGGGGCGGCGAAGGCTCGCGTCGGGGGCGCGGCCTGGCGCGCGGAAGGCGCCCAGCCGATCGCCACCAGAGCAGGGGCCGAGGCCCGCTGCGCGCTCAGGCGCAGCAGCGCGCCGGATAGGCCGGCGCGCCGACGAACGGCGTGCGCACGACGATCTCCCAGCCCAGCGTGGTCAGCTCGCGCAGGGCGCGGTCCGACACATCCCCGGCGACCAGCACGGTTCGCGCTCCCTCCGACAGCCGCGGCTGCCGGAAGAAGTCGCGAGCCTCGGTGGTCCAGGACAGATGGTCGACCGGCAGCGGGACCACCTTGACGCCGTCGGCCAGGTCCAGCACCAAAGCGGCCGTGACCGTGTCCAGCCTGGCCCCGGTCGCGGCCGGCCCCAGGAACTCGGCGGCCATATGCAGCGCGTTGGCCAGGAAGCGGGCCTCGACCTCGTGCTCGGCCGACAGCGCCAGGTCGAGCACGTGCTCGCAGCCGGAGGCCGGCTGCAGGCGGTCGATGGCGTCGGCCAGCCGGGTCTGCACGCTGGCCAGGAACGGCCGGTGCCGGGAAAGGCGGCGCAGCTGGAACTCGTCGCCGCACCAGCGCGACAGCAGCTCGCGGTTGCGCGCGCGCAGGTCTTCGGGCGGCAGCTCCCAGACCACCTCGTTGAGCCGCCCGGCCTGCGACAACACCTCGCGACCGGCGGCCGGCAATCCGCCGAGCAGCTGGCCGGCGCCGAACGACCCGGCAGCGGCGGCCCAGGCAAGCCGGTCCAGGCGGGCGTTCAGGGCCGGGTTGCTGGTCGCGGCGTAGGGGTCGATACCGAGTTCCCGGGCCAGCGTCCGCCGTGCCGCGCCGTACTTGGCGTAATCCTTGACCAGGCGGGTGCCCTCGCGCCCGGCGCGCTGCCACCAGCGGCGCTTGCCGCGCGGTTCGGCGCGCTCCTCGCGACCGGCATTCATCGGGCCGACCATGTCGTAGGGATCGCCCTCGTTGCCGGCGCGCTGGCCGATGCGGTCGCGGTGACGGTCGTAGCGGTCGCCCCAGCGGTCGGCCTGGCGCTGGAAATAGCGCAGCACGCCGGCCGGCAGGTCGACCAGGGTCTGCACCGGCCGCCCGACCACGGCCAGCAGCGCCTCGCCGGAATCCTCCAGCGACTCCCATCCAGCCAGCGCGAAGGCCTCGCCGGCACTGACCTGGTCGAGCACGTCGATGGCGGCCATCTCCGCGGCGCGCACCTCGAGCAGCTCGACGCTGTCGGCGACGATCGCGCCGTGCGGGGTCTCCAGGGTGAAGCGGGCCATGAAGCCCAGCACCGGGACCTGCGGCTGCAACTGCCATCCCGGTCCGGACAGCAGGGCCGGCTGCGCGAGATCGATCGCCGACAGCACCGGTTCGGATTCCGTGGACAGGCGCGCCTGCACCGGCGTGGCGACGGCGGCCAGCAGCGACAGCAGCAGGGTCGGGGCGCGGGCGAGGGCGGACATGGACGAATCCAGGACAGGACCGCGGATGATGCCGCAAGCGGCTGAACCGGCGCCTACCGTGGCCGGCTTCGGCGGCGCCGGTTGATCGGCGCCACCACGGCCGCCAGGGGCCGGGCCCGGCCGGGCGAGGGCCGGCGGGGTCGGTTCCGGGAAGCCGCGATCCGACCTTGCGTAGACTTGCGCCCATGCATCCCTTGCCGACCCCCGTCCGCCTGCCCCTGTGGCCGTTGCCGCTGCTGTGCGCGCTGCTGCCCCTGGTCGCCACCTGGATCGCCTTCGCGCTGTCGGTGCAGGGCGGCCATATCGAGGCCTGCAATCCGTTCTGGGACGGTTGCACCTCGATCAGCCGTGCGGCCCGGCATGGTCTGGGCAACGCCGTGTTCCGGGCCATGGTGCTGCCGGCGGCGATGCTGCAGGTGCTGCTTTGGTGGCTGTTGCGGCACTGGCTGCGCGGCCTGGGTCGCGACCCGGGCGCCGCGCTGTCGGCGCTCGGACTGGTCGCCGGGGCGTTCCTGGTCCTGTACGCGACCTTCCTGGGCACCGAGGGCGCGATCTACCAGCTGCTGCGCCGCTACGGCGTCACCGTCTACTTCGCGGCCACCTACCTGGCCCTGCTCCTGGTGCTCCGACACCTGCACCGGCCGGCCGCGGACCGCCTGTACCGGCCGCTGCTGGTCGTCGCCCTGGCGATGCTGGCACTGGGCATCGCCAGCACCGTGGCGTCGGCCACGGTGGTCGGCGAGGCGGCCCGGGACCGCATCGAGAACGTCCTGGAATGGCAGCTCGGCCTGTGGCTGACCGCGATGTTCGCCCTGCTCGCCTGGCGCTTGCGGTCCAGCGCCTTCGTGCTGTCGCCCTGAGCCGAGGCCGCCGTCCGGCTGGCCCCGGCGGTCAGGGACTCAGTCGGGCGACGGCGTCCGCGTCGGCTTGATCGCCTCCGAGGACAGGTCGATGCGCAGCGAGGGCTGGAAATCCTCGGCGTCGACGTCGAGCAGGAACCAGATCTCGAAGGGGCCGATGCCGATCCGGTCGCCGTGTTCCAGACGCCGGGATTGCACCGCCAGGCCGTTCACGCGGGTACCGTTGCTGCTGCCGAGGTCGCGCACGCACCAGCCGCCGGGCATCGCCTCGACCTCCGCGTGCCGGCGCGAAACCTCCGGGTCGGGCAACTGGAACTGGCAGCCCGGGTCGCGGCCGATGTCGATGCGGCCCTGCGGCAGCGCGAACACCAGGTCCGGCCGGTCGGCCTCGTAGGTGGCCAGGATCGCCTTCATCGCCGCTCTCCGTCCCGCCGACTCAGTTCCATGAGCAGACCACCTTGCCGCACTGCCCGGCGGCCATCAGCTCGAAGCCGCGCTCGAAGTCCTCGATCTGGATCTGGTGGGTGAGCACCTTGCCGAGCGGGAAGCCGGTCAGCACCATCTGGGTCATCTTGTACCAGGTCTCGTACATGCGCCGGCCGTAGATGCCGTGCAGGACCAGGCCCTTGAAGATCACCTTGTCCCAGTCGATGCCGGAGCCCTTGGGCAGGATGCCGAGCAGGGCGACCTTGCCGCCGTGGTACATGCAGTCGAGCATGTCGTTGAAGGCGTGCGGGTTGCCGCTCATCTCCATGCCGACGTCGAAGCCCTCCATATGCAGGTCGGCCATCACCTCGCGCAGCGACTGCTTGGAGACGTTGACGACCCGGGTCGCGCCCATGTCGGCGGCCAGCTTGAGCCGGTAGTCGTTGACGTCGGTGACCACCACGTTGCGGGCGCCGACGTGCTTGGCGATGCCGGCGGCGATGATGCCGATCGGACCGGCGCCGGTGATCAGCACGTCCTCGCCGACCAGGTCGAACTCCAGCGCGCAGTGCGCGGCGTTGCCGTAGGGATCGAAGAACGCGGCCAGCTCGGAGGGGATCTGGTCGGGGATCGGCCACAGGTTGCTGGCCGGCACCGCGATGTACTCGGCGAAGGCGCCGGCGCGGTTGACGCCGATGCCGACCGTGTTCGGGCACAGGTGCTGGCGGCCGGCGCGGCAGTTGCGGCAGTGGCCGCAGACGATGTGGCCCTCGGCGGAGACGCGCTGGCCGACCTCGTAACCGCGCACCGCCGAGCCGACCTCGACGATCCGGCCGACGAACTCGTGGCCGATCACCAGGCCCGGCTTGATGGTGCGCTGCGACCACTCGTCCCACTTCCAGATGTGCAGGTCGGTGCCGCAGATCGCGGTCTTGACGACCTTGACCAGGACATCGTTGGGGCCGATCGCCGGCACCGGCACGCGCTCCATCCAGATTCCCGGCGCGGCCTCGCGCTTGACCAGGGCGTTCATCATCTCGGACATGGCGGCACCGGGTTCGCTGCGGGGGCGCAATTATACGGCCAGGCCCGGACCTCGCCGCCGGCGCCGCCTTGGACAGCGCGCGCCGACGGGCCGGCAACGATGCGGATCATGGCCAGCCCCGACCCTCTCCCCCGCCCCTCCCCCGCAGGCGGGGGAGGGGAGAAGTGCGGTGCCGTCGTATCGGCGGTAAGCGCTTGCCGGGAACGGGCGGGCCTGGCTGCGGCCGTCGCTGAGACACGACGCTGATCAGGTCGCCTGGAGGGATAAGGAAAGCTGGTCGCGCTTCGCGCTCCGCACTCCGCTTACTGCTCACCGATCCGCAGCCCCCAGCCCCCGGTCCCCGGTCCCCGGTCCCCAGTCCCCAGTCCCCAGTCCCCAGTCCCCAGTCCCCAGTCCCGAGCCCAGCGAGGACACCACCCTGGTCAATCGAACCCGGTGGCCAGCAACGGGCCGCCCGCCGGCAGCTCGAAGTCGTGGGCGAAGATGATGTCGGGCGGCACGCATTGGGCATGCCAGGGGCTCTGGCCGGTGGCGACGTCCCAGGCCGGGCTGGGCGAGGGCGCCAGGGTGTTCGGACACAGCCTCGACACGCCCGGGGTCAGCATGTGGCCGGTTGGTGGCTCTGGCATCGCGCCGGTCAGTGCGTTGCCGTCGATGCGTAGCACCCGAAGCTGGGTCGAGGCCGAAAGGTCCGGCACGGTGCCGGTCAGGAGGTTGCCGGATACGCGGTACTGGGTGAGTTGCGGCGCCGCGGACAGCGCCGGCAGCGGCCCGCTCAGCTGGTTGCCGACCGCCGAGAAGCTGCGCAGCAGCGTGGCGCCGGCGAGGGCCGGGAGCGGTCCGGTGAACTGGTTGTTGTCCAGGGTCAGGATCTCCAGACGCGATCCGGCCAGCGCCGGAATGGCGCCGGTCAGGGCGTTGCCGGCCACGGCGAGGTTCTGCAGCCGGGGTGCCTGGGCGAGATCGGCCGGCAGGTTGCCGCTGAGCTGGTTGCCCGAGACCAGCAGGAGGGCCAGGTTGGGTGGGCCCGCCAGCGAGGGCAGCGGGCCGCTGAGCTGGTTGCCTGTGGCGTCGAAGCGGATCAGGGCATTGAGGCCGGTCAGCGCCGGCAGGGGTCCGCTGAACTGGTTGCCGTCGACCGCGAACTGGGCCAGGGCGCCCAGGCCGGCGAGGGCGGGCAGGGTGCCGGACAGCTGGTTGTTGCTGACCTCGAAGGTGTTCAGCGCGGCCAGTCCGGTCAGCGCCGGCAAGGCCCCGCTGAACTGGTTGCCGCCGGCCGTGAAGAAGGCCAGTCGCGACATGCCCGTCAGCGCCGGCAACGTTCCGGTCAGCTGGTTTTTGCGGACGTTGAACTGGACCAGTTCGGTGAGCGCGGCGATCGCCGGCACGGTCCCGGCCAGGCCGTTCGCCTGCAGGTTGATCACCACCACCCGGCCGCCATTGCAGGCGACCCCGAACCAGGTGCATTCGCCGCCGGGCGGGCCGTTCCAGCCGCTGGCGTTGCTCCAGCCCGGGCCGTTGCTGGCGTTGTAGAGCGCGAGCAGGACCTGGCGCTCGGTGTCGGGCACCTGGCCGTGGGCCGGCACAGCCGACAGGCAGGTGAGCAGGAGGGCGATCGCGGGACGCATGGACGTCGTTCCAGGCAGGAGTCGTCTGCCTGGCGCAGGAAGGCGCCCGCGTGTGTCAGCAAAGCGCCACGGCTGCCGGCAGCCGGCAAGGCGTTCCGGGGCCGGGCGCGTCGGCGCCGGCCGAAGCGCCGTGCACCGGTGGTCGGCGCACGGCGCGCCCGGTTCGTGTGCTCAGCCGCCCTGGGCGGCAATCCAGCGGTCGATCTTGGCTTCCAGCGTGTCCAGCGGCAGGGCGCCGTCCTCCAGCACCTGGGTGTGGAAGGCACGCACGTCGAAGCGCTCGCCCAGGGCCTGTTCGGCGCGCGTGCGCAGCTCGCGGATCTTCAGTTCGCCGATCTTGTAGGCCAGCGCCTGGCCGGGGATCGCCATGAAGCGCTCGGCCTCGGCGACCATGCGCTCCTCCGGCTCGGGAGAATGCGCCCGCATGTACGCCAGCGTCTGCTCGCGGGTCCAGCCCAGGTGGTGCAGGCCGGTGTCGGCGACCAGGCGGATCGAGCGCCACAGCTCGGCGGCTAGGCGTCCGTACCAGGCGTATGGGTCCTCGTAGGCGTCCAGCTCCTCGCCCAGCGACTCGGCGTACAGACCCCAGCCCTCGCTGTAGGCGGTGTAGCCGCCGAACCGGCGGAACCGCGGCAGCTCGGGCAGCTCCTGCTGCAGGGCGAGCTGGTAATGGTGACCTGGCTCGGCCTCGTGCAGGTACAGGGCCATCATCGCCCAGCTCGGCCGGGCATGCAGGTTGGCGGTGTTGACGTAGAACACGCCCGGCCGGGTGCCGTCCTCGCTGGGCCGCTGGTAGGAGGCGGCGGAGGCCGAGGCGGCCCGGAACGGCTCCACGGCCCGGATCTCGAAGTCGGCCTTGGGCTTGGTGTCGAACAGCCGGTCCAGGCGCGGTCCGATCACCTCGCGCATCGCCTCGTAGCCGGCCAGCAGCTCCGCCTCGGTGTCGAAGAAGAAGCGCGCATCGCTGCCGGTGAACGCGAAGAACTCCTCGCGGCTGCCCGTGAAACCGACCCGCTCGCGGACCTCGTCCATGCGCTCGAGGATCCGCGCGACCTCGTCCAGGCCGATCTGGTGGATCTGCTCGGGGCTCAGGTCGGTGGTGGTGATGTTGCGCACCTGGAAGGCGTACCACGCGCGACCGTCCGGCAGGTCCCACATGCCGACGGTGTCGCGGGCCGCGGGCATGTACTCGTCCTCGATGAAGGCGGCCAGGCGCGCATAGGTGGGGATCACCGCGCCGGCCAGGGTCTCGCGCATCGCCGCGGTCAGCCGCTCGCGCTCGGCGCCTTCGATGGTGGCGGGCATGTTGGCGACCGGCCGCCAGAACACGCTGTCCTCGACGGCGTCGACGACGTGGGCGCGGATCTGCGGCACCGCCTTTTCCATCAGCACGCGCGGCTGCACGACGCCGCTGGCCATGCCTTCGCGCATGTTGGCGATCGCCTGGTCGATCAGCACCGGAAAGCGCTGCAGCCGGGCCAGCCAGTTGTCGTAGTCCTCGACGCTCTGGAACGGCTGCGCGTTGGTGCCCGAGCCCAGCATCGCGAACATCGAGGCCAGGTTGTAGAACTGGTTGACCGGCTGCAGGTGGGAGGGGAAGCGGTGCGACTCGATGTCGCGCTCGCGGGCGCGGACGAACATGTCCAGGCTGAGCCGGTCCTGGCTGGCCAGGGCGTCGGCGTCGATCGCGCGCATGCGCTCAAGCCAGCGCTCGGCGAACGCCTTCTGGGCCTGTCGGTGCTCGGCGCCGAGCACGTTGGGCAGGCGGTCGTTGTAGCGACGGTCGCCAAGCTGGGTCGCCATCAGCGGGTTCAGTTCCAGCGACTCCTCGAAGTACTGTTCGAAAAGGGCGCCGAGTTCGGCCGGGCTGGTTGCCGACGCGGCGGTCGTCGTACCGTTCGCACCGGTGGTCGCGCCGGGGCTGGCGGCGTCGCCGGCGGGGCGGGCGCAGCCCGTGGCGATCGCCAGGACGAGGCAGGCGAGCGGCAGCAGGGAACGAAGGGGCATGGCGTGCTCCGGGGAGAAGGCGGGAGAACCGTCGATCTTGATGCCTTCCACGGCGATCCGGCGCCGTGCCCTGCTCGCCCCGCCGCAGTCCGGCGCCGGCCTGGCGACGATCGGGGCGTCGCGCCGCAGGTCGCGGCGGCCGCCGTGACAGCGCGGCCTGTCTGCAAGCAAACTAGGGCCGACCCGATCGGCCCGGCCGGATGCCGACCGTTGCCGACGGGCGGTTCCCGCGCCGACGGAGGCTGTCATGACCGAACCCGCCACCAGCAGCGTCGACGACCTCCGCCGTGAGGGCCTGCTGGTGCTGCGCGGTCCGGACGGTGCCGCCGAGGTCGACATTCTGCTCGCCCACGTGCTGGGCCACAGCCGCGCCTGGTTGCGCGCGCACGGCGGCGACGCTGTCGACCGCGGGTTGCGCTCGCGCTTCCGCGACTGCCTTGCGCGGCGCCGGGTGGGGATGCCGGTCGCCTACCTGACCGGCAGTCGCGAGTTCTGGTCGCTGCCCCTGCGGGTGACGCCGGATGTCCTGATCCCGCGGGCCGACACCGAGCGCCTGGTCGAGATGGCGCTGGAGCGGCTGCCGGTCGATCGCGCCGGCCGGGTGCTCGACCTGGGCACCGGTTCGGGGGCGATCGCCCTGGCCCTGGCCCGCGAGCGCCCCCGCTGCGCGGTGCTGGCCACCGACTACAGTCCCGAAGCGCTGACGGTGGCCGAGGACAATGCCCGCCGCCTGGGCATGGAGGATCGCATCCGCTTCCTGCGCAGCGACTGGTTCGCGGCACTCAGGCACGAGCGGCCATTCGACCTGGTGGTGAGCAACCCGCCCTACCTGGCCGCCGGCGACCGCCACCTCCGGGAGGGGGATCTCCGCCACGAGCCGGTGCGGGCGCTGATCGCCGGCCGCGACGGCCTCGATGCGATCCGCGACATCGTCGCCGCGGCGCCAAGGCACCTGGAGCCGGACGGCTGGCTGCTGCTCGAGCACGGTATGGAGCAGGGTGCGGCGGTCCGCGCGCTCATGCTGGGCGCCGGCCTGTGCGAGGTGGCCACCGGCCACGACCTGGAAGGCCGCGAGCGGGTCACACACGGCCGCCGCCCGGCGTCCTGGGGACATTGAGCGTCGGTCGCAGGCGCACCGGCCCGGCCGCTTTCCGGGAAAACCAGAGGGTCGTCGCCTGCAGGCCATGCTGCGGCGCCCCCGCACCATCCCCGCCCGGGTTCGTGCCGCTGCTACGACGGCACCGCATTTCTCCCCTCTCGCGCCTGCCTGATTTGCGTCGTGTCTCAGCCCGTTGCCAGGCGGCTTTTCGCCAGTGCGACGACACCGCACTTCGCCCCTCCCCCGCCTGCGGGGGAGGGCGGGGTAGAGGGGAGCACAGCGCGCTGCGCTCACCGGACACCGGGTCCTGGCCGTTGGTCCCCGATCCAGGGCTGAGACACGACGCCAATCAGGTCGCGCCTGATGGGAAGGGGTCCGGAAAGTGGGCCGCCCAGGACAGGGTGCGCCGCTGCACAGGCAACGTCGCACGACATGGCAAGCGCCGGCCCGTTCTGCCGGCCCCTGTCCCGGAGGCAGGGGGAGCGGATCGCGCTCCGCTATTCGACTCCCGAGCCCAGAGCCTGGGGCCCCGAACCGCTCAGCCGGTCGCCGCGCGGCCGACTGCGAGGGACGGCAGCTGCGGCCAGCGCTTGAGCACGGCGGCCTTGATGCCGGCGGCATCAAGACCGCACTCGGACAGCAGTTCCTCGCGTGCCGCGTGCTCAAGGAAAGCATCGGGCAGGCCCAGCACGAGCACCGGCGTGGCGAGGCCTTCGCGTGCCAGCAGCTCGAGTACCGATGCCCCAGCGCCGCCGGCGACGGCGTTGTCCTCGAGCGTGACCAGGGCGGAATGGCTGCGCGCCAGTTCCAGCACCAGGGCCTCGTCCAGCGGCTTGACGAAACGCATGTTGACGACGGTGGCGTCCAGCTCGGCGCCGACCACCAGGGCGGCATCGAGCAGCGCGCCGAAAGCGAACAGGGCGATGCCGTTGCCGTGCCGGCGAAGTTCGGCCTTGCCGATCGGGATCGGCTCCAGGCCGGCGTCGAGGGCGACGCCCGGCCCGGTGCCGCGCGGATAGCGCACCGCCGCCGGTCCGTCGTGCAGGAAGCCGGTGCTCAGCATGCGCCGGCACTCGGCCTCGTCGGCCGGCGCCATCACCACCATCTCGGGGATGCAGCGCAGGTAGCTCAGGTCGAAGCTGCCGGCGTGGGTCGCGCCATCGGGGCCGACCACGCCGGCGCGGTCGATCGCGAACAGCACGTCCAGGCGCTGCAGGGCGACATCGTGGATCAGCTGGTCGTAGGCGCGCTGCAGGAAGGTCGAGTAGATCGCCACCACCGGCTTCATGCCTTCGATCGCCATGCCTGCGGCCAGCGTCACGCTGTGCTGCTCGGCGATGCCGACGTCGAAGTAGCGGTCGGCATGTTCCTGGGAGAAGCGCACCAGGCCGGAGCCCTCCCGCATCGCCGGGGTGATGGCGAGCAGGCGGGGGTCGGCGGCGGCCATGTCGCACAGCCAGTCCCCGAACACCTGGGTGTAGGTCGGTCGCGACGGGCCGGGCTTCTTGACGATGCCGCGGCGCGGATCGAACGGCGACACCGCGTGGTACTCGATCTGGTCGGCCTCGGCCTGGTCGTAGCCCTTGCCCTTGCGGGTGATCACGTGGACCAGCTGCGGACCGCGCAGCTCCTTGACCGTGCGCAGCGTGTTCAACAGTCCGGGCAGGTCGTGACCGTCGACCGGGCCGGTGTAGTGGAAGCCGAACTCCTCGAACAGCGTCGAGGGCACGAACATGCCCTTCCAGTGCTCTTCCCAGCGCCGCAGGAAGCGCCACAACCAGGAGCCGCGGCGCAGCGAGCGCTTGGTGCGCTCGCGCATCTGCACCAGGGTGCGGTTGCTCATCAGCCGCGCCAGGATCTTGGTCAGCGCGCCGACGTTCTCGGAGATCGACATCTGGTTGTCGTTGAGGATCACCAGGACGTCCGGTTCCGGCTCCAGGTCGCCACCGTGGTTGAGCGCCTCGAAGGCCATGCCGGCGGTCATCGCGCCGTCGCCGATCACCGCCACCGTGCGCCGCTGCTCGCCCTTGCGGGCGCTGGCGATCGCCATGCCCAGGGCGGCCGAGATCGAGGTCGAGGAGTGGCCGACGCCGAGGGTGTCGTACTCGCTCTCCTCGCGGTGCGGGAAGGGCGCCAGGCCATCCTTGCGCTTGATGGTGCCGATCCGGTCGCGGCGGCCGGTCAGGATCTTGTGCGGGTAGCACTGGTGGCCGACGTCCCAGACCAGCCGATCCTCGGGGGTGCTGTACAGGTAGTGCAGGGCGACGGTCAGCTCGACCACGCCGAGCCCGGCGCCGAAGTGCCCGCCCGACTGCGACACCGACTCGATCAGGTATGCGCGGAGCTCCCCGGCCAGGGCGACCAGGTCGGTTTCGGGCAGCCGCCGCAGGTCGGCGGGACCGTCGATCCGCGACAGCAGGGGATAGCGGGAGGGGTCGATCATGAGCCGGCCATTGTCGGGCAGCCCACTGGCCGCGGCAAGCGGACCCGGGCCGGGCGGTCGGCCGCGGCTCAGGCGCAGCGCCGGTCGCGCGGCAGGTGGGAGACCAGGAACTCCATCTGGTCGGCCAGGATGTTGCGGTTCGACAGGATCAGGTGCTCGACCCAGCTTGGCCGGTAGGGCACGGCCAGCAGGGGCATGCTGGCCTGGCCGGGCGTTCGTGAGCCCTTCCGGGCGTTGCAGGGCACGCAGGCGCTGACCACGTTCTCCCACAGATCGCGGCCGCCCCGGGACAGCGGCACCACGTGGTCGCGGGTCAGGCCGACGCGCTGGAAGTGGCCGCCGCAGTACAGGCACAGGTGGCGGTCGCGGGCGAACAGCGCGGCGTTGGTGAGGGCCGGCGCGAGCTTGCCGCCGCCGGAACGGGCCTGTCCGCGCCCGGCGACGATGGCGTGCATTTCGATGAGGCTGCGCTGGCCGGTGCGCCGGCTGTGGCCGCCCCGGACCACCAGGCAGGGATCGCCGACGGTCCAGGCCACGGCATCGCGGACGTACAGGCAGACAGCGTCCTGCCAGCTGATCCAGTCGAGTATCCGCCCGCTGGCATCGAGCGAGAGCACCCGTGTCGCGTTGAGGTCGTAAACCGGCATCCCGGCACTCCGATCCGGCGATGCCCGGAGCATAGCCCGTAATTGTGTCGCTTCCCACAGGGGGGGGGCGCCATCGCACGGCCTGCACACGCGGATGCCGACAATCCGCGCATGTCCCAGGTCCGGCACAGCGCGATCTACGAAGGGTGGGTCCGCCATCGGCGCCACGAGGGTCGCGCCCACGCCTTCCGTTACCGGCTGGCGATGCTCTACCTGGACCTGGCCGAGCTGCCGGACCTGTTCTCCGGCACCCGGCTGTGGTCGCTCGGGCGCGGGCGTCCGGCGCAGTTCCGGCGGTCCGATTACCTGTCGCCCGGCGAGCTGCCGCTGGCGGAGGCGGTACGCAACCGGGTCGCGGCGGAACTCGGCGAGCGGCCTGCCGGACCGGTCCGGATGCTCGCCCACGCCCGCTACTTCGGCCTGTGCTTCAACCCGGTGACCTTCTACTACTGCTTCACGGACGACGGCGCAGGCTTGGTCGCCATCGTGGCCGAGATCACCAACACCCCCTGGAACGAGCGCCACGTCGAGGTCCTGGACTGCCGGGGCGCCGCCGGCCAGGGACGAGCCCTGCATTTCCGCTTTCCCAAACGCTTCCATGTCTCGCCCTTCCTGCCGATGGACCGCCGCTACCACTGGTCGTTCGAACCCCCGGGCGACGAATTGCGGGTTCACATGGATGTCCTCCGCGACGACGGCAGGAGCTTCGACGCCACCCTGGTGCTGGAGCGTCGCGAGGCCTCGCCCGGCGCCCTCGACCGCCTGGTCTGGCGGTTTCCGCTGATGACCGCCCGGGTGCTGCTGGCCATCTACTGGCAAGCATTGCGGCTGTGGCTGAAAGGCAACCGCTTCCACCCCCATCCCCGCCACAGCACCCAGGACGGCAATCGATGAGCGCACAGTCGCAGGCGGCGCCTGCCCACGGTCAGCCGCGTCCCCACGTCCTGCGCAGTCGGGTGCTGGCAACCCTCGCCGCGCTCCGCGAGGGCTGCCTGACGCTGGTCGAGGACGGCCATGAGCAGCGCCTGGGCGCCGTCGAGGGCAGCGATCCCCTGCACGTCCGGGTCAGCATCCGCCGGCCGGCCGCGTGGCGCGCCCTCGCGCTGGGCGGCAGCATCGGCGCGGCGGAAAGCTATGCCGACGGCGACTGGGAGTGCGACGACCTGGTCGCACTGGTCCGGCTGCTGGTGCGCAACCGGGACCTGCTCGACCGCATGGACGGCGGCCTGGTCCGGCTGGCCGGATGGCTCTGGGAACGACTGAGTCCCGGCCGACGCAATACCCGGGCCGGCAGCCGCCGCAACATCGCCGCCCACTACGACCTGGGCAACCGTCTGTTCTCGTTGTTCCTGGACGACAGCCTGATGTACTCGTCGGCGGTGTATGCGCGGCCCGACGAAACCCTGGCCGAGGCATCGACTCGCAAGCTGGAGCGAATCTGCGCCAAGCTGGAGCTGGGACCGGACGACCACGTGGTCGAGATCGGCTCCGGCTGGGGCGGATTCGCGATCCATGCCGCCAGTCGACATGGCTGCCGGGTGACCACCACCACAATCTCCCGGGAGCAGTTCGCCCTGGCCAGCGGACGCGTCCGCGAGGCCGGCCTCGCCGACCGCGTCGAGGTCCTGCTCAGCGACTACCGGGACCTGCGGGGGCGCTACGACAAGCTGGTCTCGATCGAGATGATCGAAGCGGTCGGCGCCGATTTCCTCGACACCTACATGGCCAAGGTGTCCTCGCTGCTCGCGCCCGATGGCATGGCCCTGATCCAGGCCATCACCATCGAGGAGCACCGATACCGGAGGGCGTTGCGCACCCTGGACTTCATCAAGAAGCACATCTTCCCCGGCAGCTTCATCCCTGCCCTGACTCCCATCATGCAGGCGGTGACCCGCAGCACCGACCTGAAGCTGTTCAACCTGGAGGACATCGGCCCGAGCTATGCGCTCACCCTGCGCGCCTGGCGCGAGCGCTTCAATGGCAATCTGGCGCAGGCCAGGGCCTTGGGCTACGACGAGCGCTTCTGCCGCATGTGGACCTTCTATCTGGCCTATTGCGAGGGCGGCTTCCTGGAGCGCGCCCTGGGCGATGTGCAACTGTTGCTGACCAAGCCGGGCTGCCGCCGCCTGCAGTTCCTGCCCGACCTGGCGGTCGAGGTCTGACGCCATGCGCCTGTGGCTCAACGCGATCGGCTACCAGGCCACCTGGGTAGCAGCGGTGGCCGGCGCCGGATGGGGCTGGTGGTGGCTGGGGCCCGCCATCTGCCTGCTGTTCATCGCCTGGCACTTCCGCGCCACGCCCTGGCCGATGGCCGATCTGCGGCTGCTCGCCCTGGCGGTGCTGCTGGGCCTGGTGGTGGATACGCTCTGGTTGCAGGGCGGCCTGCTGCGCTTCGCCAGCGCCGTACCGTCGCCGGACTGGGCCCCGGTGTGGATCCTGGCCCTGTGGGCGGCCTTCGCGCTCACGCTCAACCATTGCCTGCGGTCGCTGCAGGGGCGTCCCTGGCTGGCTGCCGCGCTGGGCCTGTTCGGGGCGCCCCTGGCGTACTGGCTGGCAGCCAGGACCTGGGCGGCCGCGGAACTGCTGGCGCCGACCTGGACCGTGCTGGTCAGCATCGGCGTCGCCTGGGCGGTGCTCACGCCGCTGCTGCTGGGCATCGCCGCGCGCTGGCGTGCCGGGCAGACGGCATGAGTCCCTGGCAGGCGGTTGCCTGGGTCTGGCTCGCCTCGGCGCTGGCCATGGTGCTGGCCTGGCTGGTGCAAAGGCGCACCCGCAACGCCACCAGCGTGGACGCGGTATGGGCGGGCAGCCTGGCTCTGGCGGCGCTGTTCTATGGCGCGGTGGCGCCCGGCGACGGTCGGGTCCGGTTGCTGGTTGCGGTGCTTGGCGCGCTTTGGGGCTTCCGGCTGTGCCTGCACGTGCTGGCGCGTGCGCTCCACGAGGCCGAGGACGGCCGGTATGCCTATCTGCGCCGGCACTGGCGCGGCGACCAGCGCCTGTTCTTCGTCTTCTACCAGGGCCAGGCCCTGCTGGTCGCGCTGTTTTCCCTGGCGTTTCTCGCGCCGGCCTGGAATCCGGGGCCGGCGAACTGGCCCTGGCTGGCGGCGGCCGTGGCGATGTGGCTGCTGGCCCTGGTCGGTGAGACGATCGCCGATCGCCAGCTCGTGCGCTGGCGCAGCCGTTCCGAGCATCGCGGCCGGACCCTGCGTACCGGGCTGTGGCGCTATTCCCGGCACCCCAACTACTTCTTCGAATGGCTGCACTGGTTCGCCTATCTGCCGCTGGCGATCGGCTCCCCGCTGTTCTCCCTGGCGCTGCTGGCCCCCGCGCTGATGTTCGTCTCGCTGAACTGGGTCACCGGAATACCGTTCACCGAGGCGCAGGCGGTGCGCAGCCGCGGCGACGACTACCGGCGTTACCAGCAGCAGACCTCGCGGTTCTTTCCTTGGTTTCCCGCCCGCGTGTCGCAGGAGGATCGATGACCGCCATCCGGCTTGCCGAACGCGGGCTGCTGCCCGATTGGCTGATCCGCGCCGGCATCCGGCAACTGAACCGGCAGCGCCTGCGCAGCCTGATGGCCGGCGGCGCCGCCGCTGCGGCGCGCCGCCAGGAGATGCTGCTGGCCGAACTGGCCGACAGTCCGCTGGCGATCGAGACGGCAGCGGCCAACGAGCAGCACTATGAGCTGCCGCCTGAATTCTTCGCGCTCTGCCTGGGACCGCGATTCAAGTATTCGGCCTGTCTGTTCGAGGACGCCGGCCGCACCCTGGCGCAGGCCGAGGAAGCGATGTTGTCCCTGTATGCCGAACGTGCCGGGCTGGCCGACGGCCAGGACATCCTCGAGCTGGGTTGCGGTTGGGGATCGCTGTCGCTCTGGCTTGCGCAACGCTACCCGGATGCGCGCATCACCGGGGTGTCCAATTCGGCGCCCCAGCGGCGCTTCATCGAGTCCCGGGCGGAAGCCCTCGGGCTGGACAACCTGCGCATCCTTACCTGCGACGTCAATGTCCTGCAGCTGCCGGCGTCCAGCTTCGACCGCGTTGTTTCGATCGAGATGTTCGAGCACCTGCGCAACTACAGGACCATGCTGGCGCGCATCGCCGGCTGGCTGCGCCCGGGCGGCGCCCTGTTCGTGCACATCTTCTGCCACGAGCGCTTGGCCTACCCGTTCGAGACGCAGGGCGGTCACAACTGGATGGGGCGGTACTTCTTCACCGGCGGCCTCATGCCGGCCTTCGACACCCTGGCGCACTTCCAGGACGACCTTCGCCTCGAGCAGCGCTGGCGGGTCGACGGGCACCACTACCAGCGCACCGCCGATGCCTGGCTGGCCAACCACGACGCCAACGCCGAGGCGGTGATGGCGGTGATGCGGCAGACCTACGGCGAGGCCGATGCGGCGCTGTGGAACCAGCGCTGGCGGATCTTCTGGATGGCCTGCGCCGAGACCTTCGGGTTCGCCGGCGGCGGGGAATGGCTGGTCGGCCATTACCTGTTCCGCAAGCCTTCCGCGTCGGCGCAGGCCCCTGCCGAAACGGCCTGAGCGCCGTTCGAAGCGGTGTCCCGGCACATCCGCCGGGCCGGTCGCGCCCATGGCGGGCGTGCGCTGCGGCTGAGGTAGCGCGGCGTTTCGAAGGACCGCTGTCGGCATCCGCGGCGGACGGCCGCGCGACGGCGCGGCGCGCCGGTGATTGGCCTTGCGCCAGGGCGCGTGCGCAACCGATCCGGTCGCGCATACGAAAAAACCCCGGCTTGCGCCGGGGTTTTTTCTTGACCGGAGGGTGTTCCGATCAGTTCTGCACGACCAGCTCGACGCGACGGTTGCGCTGACGGCCCTCGCGGGTCGCATTGTCGGCGATCGGGCTGTTCTCGCCGTAGCCGCGCGCGTTCAGGCGGCTGGCGTTGATGCCGTTGCCGACCAGGTAGTCATAGACCGCCTGGGCGCGACGCTCGGACAGGCCCTGGTTGTACTGGTCCGAACCGATGCTGTCGGTGTGGCCGGCAACCTCGACGCGGATGTCGGGGTACTGGCGCAGGACCTCGGTGGCCTCGTCCAGGGTCTGGCGCGATTCCGGACGCAGGGTCGACTTGTCGAAGTCGAACTCGACGCCACGCAGGTCGATCGCCACCGGCAGCGGGCAGCCGTCCGGACCGACCACGGTGCCGGCCGGGGTGTTCGGGCAGCGGTCATCGCAGTCGTTGACGCCATCGCCGTCGCTGTCCAGCTCGGAGCAGTGCGGCTCCGGCGGCGGCGGCGGCGGGATGTACGGCTCGGGCTCGACCGGCATCTCGACGGAGCCGAGGGCGATCTGCAGGCCCAGGGCAAACACCCAGTCGCCGTAGCTCGAGTTGTTGGGCAGCGACTCGCCGTCCATGTCGTGGCGGTAGAAGGCCTCGGCCCGGCCGCGCACGCGCGGGTTGAAGTCATAGGACAGACCGCCACCGGCCTGCGCCATGAAGTCCCAGCCGTTCTCGCTGCCGGTGCGGCGATGATTGTTGGCGCCGCCACCGACCAGGATGTAGGGCTTGAAGTCGCCCGAGCCGAAGAACTGGCGGTAGGTCAGGCTCATGCCCATGTTGGCCCAGTGGCCATTGGGCGCCGACTTGGGCAGGTTGTTGCGGGTGGTGCGGTCGACCGAGAACTCGATCGAGGCGTTGTTGCCGAAATACTTGCCGATACCCAGCGCGCCGAACACCGAGCCTTCCTCGGTATTGCGGTCGGAATCGCTGTGGTAGTAGCCAACGCTGGGCGCCACGTACCAGCCGTCGGCGGCCTGAGCCACGCCGGCCGAAGCGAACAGGCCCATGGCGATGGAGGCCATCAAGCGGTTACGTCTCATCGGAGTCTCCTTTTTTGATTGTTGCCGGTACCCGGTGTAGGGCAAAACAGCGCGGCCAGTGTAGCCCAAAGGTCACGGGTCAACACCCCCGAGCGCCCGGAGCTTAACTTCCGGTTAACCTTCTACCACCGGTCGGCACCCCGCGCAAGCCTTTGTCGTCCCTGCGGAAACCGTGCAGGCCGCGTGAACATGTGGGCCACCGCCGGTCCATTGGGTGGCACGGATGGCGCCCTGCCGACCGTCCGTCGGTCATTCACCGGGGATTGGCGCGCCACGCCGCTACAATGCCGCCTTTGCCCGGGACCCGCGATGCGACGAATGCGCGCAATGACCGCCCTGCTTGCGCTGCTGGCCCCGATCGTGGCCGGTGCGCAGCCGCTGGCGGCCGATCCGGCCGATCCCTACGAACGGTTCAACCGCCGGGTCTTCGCCTTCAACGACCGGGTCGACCGCGCCCTGGTCCGGCCGCTGGCCAAGGGCTACGAGCGCGTCACGCCGCGCGGCTTCCGGACCCTGGTCGGCAATTTTCTGGCCAATGCCCGGCTGCCGCTTTCGGCTACCCACGCCCTGCTCCAGGGCAAGCCCCGGGTGGCCGGCCGCAACCTGCGCCGGTTCGGCATCAACAGCACCGTGGGGCTGCTCGGACTGTTCGACCCGGCCAGCGGTTTCGGGGTGCATCCCCAGCTCGAGGATCTCGGCCAGACCCTGGCGGTGTGGGGCATGGCGGAAGGTCCGTACCTGGTGCTGCCCCTGCTCGGCCCCAGCGGCGGGCGCGATGCCCTGGGCGGCACCGCCGATGCCTTCGCCGACCCCGTCGCGTGGTACGTGCGCAAGGAGCCGGCCTACTGGCTGGGTGGCCTGGACCTGCTGAACCTCAGGGTCTCGCTGTTCGTCTCCGAGCCTTACGTGGCGGATGCCTACGACGCCTACAGTTTCGTGCGCGACGCCTACCGCCAGCGTCGCCTCTACGCCATCTGGGATGGGGAGCCGCCGCCCGAACTGCTGGAGCGCATGCTGATGCCCGAGGACGATCCGGCCGACCTGCTCGACGACGACCTGCCCTGATCGCGGCCCCGCGGTCCGGCGTGCGGCAGCCGGCTGGCGTGCCCCGCGTCGGGTGACGGCGGCCCGGCGGCCCGGCGGCCCGGGCCTCCCGGCCGGTGTTCAGTCGAACAGATCGGCGTCGATGTCGGACAGCCGGGCCAGGGCCCGGAGGCCCTCCGGTGCGCCGGCCAGCCGCAGGTGCAGGCCGCGGCGCAGCGCCTGGGCGCGCCACTCGACCAGGGTGGCGAGCCCGGCGCTGTCGCTCTCGCTGATGCCCGACAGGTCGACCGCGACGCTGCCGGCCGGGGGCAGGGCGGCAACCAGCCGCCGCAGCGAATCGCCGGCGCTGGAGAACACCAGGGAGCCGCCCAGCGCAAGCATCCCGGCGGCGGCGTCGCCGGCCAGGCTCAGGGTCCGGTCGGGCTCAGCCGGCCGCATCGGGGTCGATCGCTTCCAGGCCCTGCCGCTCCAGACGGTCGATCACCGCATCGATGCCCGCCCTGTCGATCTCGGCGACCACCTGGTTGCGGTAGTTGGTCACGTAGGAGATGCCCTCGATGACCACGTCGAAGGCCTTCCAGTCGCCGGCGCGCGTCTTCCTGAATGCGTAGTCGACCGGCACCCGGGTGCCGTCGTTCAGCACCACCTCGGTCCGGATCGTGGTGCGGCGCTCGTTGAGCTCGCCCCGGAACGGCAGCACCCTGACCGAGCCGCGCGTGTACTGGAGCAGGGCCTCGCCGTAGCGCGACACCAGGGAGTCGTAGAACGCGCGCGAGAAGCGCTGGCGCTGCTCGGGCGTCGCCGGGCGGGCGTGCCGGCCGAGCACCAGCAGGGCCGCGTACTCGGTATCGAAGTTGCGCAGCACGACGTCGTCGATGACCGCGTTCAGCGCGTTCCGGTCGCGCTGCAGCTCCTCCCGGCGCGCCTCCATGGTCTCGCCCAGGCGTTCGGCGATCTCGGCGACGATGGCGGCGGGTTCGCGTTCGCTGGCGGCGGCTGGCCAGGGCGCAAGCAGGGCGAGCAGGGTCGTGGCGAGAACGATCAGGCGCATGGTGGAGTCTCCGTAAGGGGCGTCGTGCGCGCGGGTCAGGGCGGGTCGCCGGCGCCGGGCCGGTTGCCGCCCTCGCCGCCGATCAGGTACTTGCCGATCAGCTCTTCGAGCTGCACCGACGACTCGGTGAGCAGGAACTCGTCGCCGTCGCGGAGGAATTCCATGCTGCCGCCGGGCCGAACCGCAACGAACTGGTCGCCGAGCAGCCCGCTGGTGAAGATGCTCAGGCTGGAGTCGTCGGGCAGTTCGGCATACCGGCGATCGATGGCGACGGTCACCACGGCATCGAGCGCCACAGGATCGAGGGTAATGGCCTGCACTGAACCGATCGTGACGCCGGCCAGCTTGACCGGCGCGCGCTCGCGCAGTTGCCCGATGTTGCCGAAGCGGGCGCTCAGCTGGTAGGTCTCGCCGGCCCGGTAGCCTGCCAGGCTGGTGGTCTGGGTGGCCAGGAAGGCCAGCGCGGCGAAGCCGAGCAGGATGAACAGCCCGGTGCCGATCTCGAAGGAGCGGTTGGACGCCATGTCGACTCCTTACATGAGGAAGGCGGTTAGGACGAAGTCGAACGCCAGCACGGCGATCGCCGAATGGATCACGGTGCGGGTGGTGGCCTGCGCCACGCCCTCGCCGGTGGGATGGGCGTTGAAGCCCTGGAAGGCTGCGATCAGCCCGATCAGCAGGCCGAACACGAAGGCCTTGAACACGCCGCCGAGCAGGTCGTCGACGAAATCCACGCTGCCGACCATGCCCGACCAGTAGACGCCGTTCTCCAGGCCCAGCCAGAGCACCGCCGACCAGTGCGCGCCCATGATCGCCATGGCGCTGAACACCACGCACAGCAAGGGCAGGGCGAGCGCGGCGGCCAGGAACCGGGGGGCCACCACGTGGCGGACCGGGTCGACCGCCATCATCTCCATGGCCTCGATCTGCTGGGTCGAACGCATCAGGCCCAGCTCGGCCGTGATGGCGGTTCCCGCGCGCCCCGAGAACAGCAGGGCGGCGACCACCGGCGACAGTTCGCGGTAGAGGGACAGCGCGGTGAGCGTGCCCAGCGCCCCACTGGCGCCGAACTGGTTGAGCGCCTGGAAGTATTGCAGTCCCAGCACCAGGCCGACGAACAGCCCGGAAACCATGATGATGGTCAGGCTCATCGCGCCGATGAACCACAGTTGCTGGACGTGCATGCGCCAGCGCCGCAGGCTGGCCGGCAGGACCGCCAGCACGTGGCCCAGAAACAGGCCGGTGCGGCCCATGTCGCGCAGGCCGCCGGCCAGGGTGGCGGCCAGATCGGCGCCCGCGCGCCTCACCGGTGTGTCTCCAGGCCGAAGTCGGCGCCCAGCGATGGCGCGGGGTAGTGGAACGGCACCGGGCCATCGCTCAGACCCTGCAGGAACTGCCTGACCATCGGCGACTCGCTGGCCAGCACGTCCTCGAACCGCCCCTGGGCGACCACCCGGCCACCGCTCAGCACCACCAGGCGATCGGCCACCTTGCGCAGGTGCTCGATCTCGTGGGCGACGACGATGCTGGTCAGGCCGAGGGTCTGGTTGAGCGTGCGCATCAGCTCGACCACGGCCGCCACGGCGATCGGGTCCAGGCCGACGAACGGCTCGTCGTAGAGCACCAGTTCCGGATCGAGGGCGATCGCCCGCGCCAGTGCGACACGCCGGGCCATGCCGCCGGACAGCTGCGCCGGCATCAGGCCGGCGGCGCCGCGAAGTCCGACCGCCTGCAGCTTGAGCAGCACCACGACCCGGATCAGCGATTCCGGCAGATCGGTGTTCTCGCGCAGCGGGAACGCGACATTGTCGAAGACGTCGAGGTCGGTCAGCAAGGCGCCGTGCTGGAACAGCATGCCCATGCGCCGGCGCAGCGCATACAGGGCCTGCGGGCGCAGCCTGGCGAGATCCTGGCCGAACACCTGGACCTCGCCATGGTCGTGGCGGAGCTGTCCGGTCAGGTGCCGCAGCAGGGTGGTCTTGCCGGTGCCGCTGGGTCCCATGATCGCGACCACGCCGCCCCGCGGCACGTCGAGGTCGACGCCATCGAAGACCTGCGTGCTGCCCAGCCGGGTACGCAGGCCGCGCACCCGCACCAGCGGCGCGTCGGCCGGGCGCAGGGCATCTGTGCGGGCGCTGTCTGCGGTCACGGAAGGGTGTCGGGGTCCGGGCAAAGGGCGCCAAGTGTGCCACACGCACCGATGCCTACCGGGCGGGGCATTCAGCGCGGGTTTCGCGCCAGCCCGGCACGTCGCGTCCACGACGGCGGGGGTATCCTGCGCTTCCCCTCGTTGCCGTCGTGAACTCGCATGCGCTTCCGCCGCCTGGGCCGGACCGGCCTGCCGATCTCCGCGCTGTCCCTTGGCGCCTGGGTCAACTTCGGCCGCTCCGTCGGGCGCGGCGAAGCGCGCGAACTGATCGCCCTGGCCCACGACCAGGGCGTCAGCTTCTTCGACAATGCCGAGTCCTACGGCCAGGGCGAGGGCGAGCGCATCATGGGCGACGCGCTCGCCGACCTGCGGCTGGCCCGAGATTCCTTTTGCGTCTCCAGCAAGGTGTTCTTCGGCGCCGGTGCCGATCCCCGACCCACGCAGCGCGGCCTGTCGCGCAAGCACGTGATCGAGGCCTGTCACCAGGCATTGCGCAGGCTTCGCGTCGAGTACCTGGACTTCTTCCTCTGCCACCGGCCCGATCCGGAGGTGCCGATCGAGGAGACCGTGCTGGCCATGGACCTGCTGGTCCGCCAGGGCAAGATCCTGTACTGGGGCACCTCGGAGTGGCCGGCGGAGGTGATCGTCCGGGCTTGCGGGTTCGCAGCCGATCACAGCCTGGTGGCGCCATCCCTCGAGCAGGCCCAGTACAACCTGTTCGCCAGGGCGCGGGTCGAGCGCGAGTACGCGCCGCTGTGCCGCGACCTCGGTCTGGGCCTGACCACCTGGTCGCCGCTCGCCTCCGGTCTGCTCAGCGGCAAGTATCGCGACGCGGGGGCTGGCGGCCGCCTGCGCGAGGCCGACTACGCCTGGCTGGACAACCACCTGGAGGGTGCCACCGGACGTGCCCGATCCGGCCGAGTCGGTCACCTGGTGGCGATGGCCGCCGACCTGGGCTGCACGCCCGCGCAGCTGGCGATCGCCTGGTGCCTGGGCAATCCCGATGTCTCCACGGTGATCCTCGGTGCCAGCTCCACGGACCAGCTCCGGGACAATCTTGGCGCGCTGGCGGTGCTGGATGCCCTGATGCCCGCGGAGCGCGACGGCCTGGCCGACTCCATGGCTGATTGAGGTCGCACAGGGAGCCGGGACTCGGGACTCGGGACTCGGGATTCGGGATTCGGGATTCGGGATTCGGGATTCGGGACTGGGGACTGGGGACTGGGGACTGGGGACTGGGGACTGGGGACCGGGGACCGGGGACCGGGGACCAGGGACCAGGGACCAGGGACCAGGGACCGGGGAGCGGGGAGCGGGGAGCGGAGAGCGGAGAGCGGAGAGCGGAGAGCGGAGAGCGGAGAGCGGAGAGCGGAGAGCGGAGAGCGGGGAGCGGGGAGCGGGGAGCGGGGAGCGGGGAGCGGGGAGGCTCAGCCGGGCGTGGGCGAAGCTTGCGGTCATGAATGGGAATGACTATCATTCGCGCCGTTGCGGTCCGCCAGGGCCGCCCGGCCCAGCCAGCCCGCCCGTGCGAGCCAGCCAGTCGTCCAAGGGTCCGCGAGGACCGGCCTTTCGGAGATTGGTTCGTGCGCATGCCGCCTGCAGTACTCGTGTTCTCACTCGCCGTCCACGGCGCCGCCTTCACCGCGTCGGCCAGGGCCGGGGCGACCCCGGGTGCCGCGGTCGAACTCGACCGGGTCACCATCACCGCCACACGCAGCCAGCGGCCGGTGCAGGACACCCCGGGCACCGTCACCGTGCGCGACGAGGCCGACATCGATCGCGAGCTGGCTGCCGACATCCGCGACCTGGTGCGCTACGAGCCGGGCGTCTCGGTCGCCAATGCGCCGGGTCGGTTCGGCCTGTCCGGCTTCACCATCCGCGGCCTGGACGGCAACCGGGTGCTGGTCGAGGTCGACGGCGTGCGCATCCCGGACGCCTTCGCGATCGGCAGCTTCGCCAGCGCCGGCCGCGACCTGGTCGACATCGACCTGCTCAAGTCGGTCGAGATCATTCGCGGCGCCGCCTCCTCGCTCTACGGCAGCAACGCCCTGGCCGGGGTGGTCTCGTTCGCGACCCGCGATCCGGAGGACTACCTCGGCGACCAGGATGGTGGCCATCTTGGCGCCAAGCTGGGCTGGCACGGCGTCGACCACGGCCGCCAGGCCGGCTTCACCGCCGCGCTCGGCGACGACCGCCTCGGCTTTCTGCTGGGCTTCGCGCACCGGCAGGGCTCGGAGAACCGCAACCAGGGGCAGGCCGGCGGCGAGGGTCCGGCCCGTACCCGCCCCAACCCGCAGGCCTGGGAGACCGACAGCGCCCTGGCCAAGGTGGTCTGGCGACCGGCCCCTGCCCACCGGCTGGCCTGGGCCTTCGAGGCCGGCCAGGGCCGGACCCTCACCGAAGTGCTCAGCGCCCGCACGCGCACCGCCAGTCCGGCCGCGCTCACCGAGGTGCTGGCGCTGGCCGGCGACGACCGCCGCGCCCGCACCCGCAACAGCCTGGCCTGGTTGTACCAGCCCGAGGACGGATGGTTCGATAGCGTCGAGGCGTCCGTGCACGCCCAGCGCGGCCGGACCTCGCAGGAAACCCTCGAGCAGCGCCGCAGCACCGTGCTGGCCACCGGCGTGAGCACGCCACAGCAACGTTGGCGCCGCTTCGAATTCGACCAGGAAGTGGCAGGCGCCGAGCTGCTGGCCCGCCGCCGCTTCGATTGGGCCGGCGGCAACCACCTCGTCGTGCTCGGCCTGGAGTCGCTGCAGACCGACACCGCCCAGTTGCGCGACGGCCTGGCCGTCAATCCCCTGACCGGCGCGCAAACCCCGGTCATCCCGCCCGACGTCTTTCCGGTGCGCGACTTTCCGCGCAGCCGTACCCGCGAGCAGGCGCTGTTCGTCCAGGACGAGATCAGCCTCGCCGGCGGCCGCCTCGACCTGATCCCCGGCTTCCGACTCGATCGCTACCGCCTCGACCCGCGCCCCGACGCGATCTTCGAGGAGGACAACCCCGGCATCGAACCAGTCGCGCTGCGGGCGACCCAGGGTTCCCCGAAGCTGGGGCTGCTCTGGCGGTTGGGTTCGACCTGGTCACTGGCGGCCCAATTTGCGGAAGGGTTCCGGGCGCCGCCCTACGACGACGCCAACATCGGCTTCACCAACCTGCAGTTCGGCTATGCCGCGATCCCGAACCCCGACCTGCGGCCGGAAACCAGCCGCGGCCTGGAACTCGGCCTGCGCGGCAGCTGGCGCCATGCGCGCGCCGGCCTGGCCGTGTACGGCAACCGCTACGAAGACTTCATCGAATCATTGCTGGCGTTGCACCCCGACGACCCGCAGGCGGTGCCGGGCCTGATCACCTTCCAGTCGCGCAACCTCGAGCGGGTCGCCATCGAGGGCGCGGAGTTGTCCGCGCAAGCCGGCCTGGAAGCGCTGTCGCCGCGGCTGGCGGGCCTGTCCGTACGCGGTGCGGCCGCGTGGTCGCGCGGCAAGGATCGCGACAGCGGCGAACCGCTCGCCTCGGTGGATCCTCCCCGCCTGGTGCTCGGTGTGGCCTGGACCCGCGCCGATGACGGTCTGGGCGCGGAACTGGTCGGCACTGCCGTGCGCGGCCAGTCACGGGTGCCGCAGATCGCCCATCATGGCTACGGGCTGCTCGACCTGCTCGCCTGGTGGCGGCCGGTGCCGGCCGTCACGGTCAATGCCGGCGTGTTCAACCTTGCCGACCGCAGCTACCTGGAATGGGCCGATGCGCGCATCGCCGCGCTCGCCCCCGATAGCCCGTCCCGCGACCGTTTCACGGCGCCCGGCCGCAATGCCGCGGTGACCGTGCGACTGGCCTGGTGACCCGGCATGCCCGGCGATCCCGCCCGTTCCTGCGCCCGTGAGCCTGGCGCTCGACGCATGCCCGGCGGCGACCGACCCGCGCCCCTGCCTGCCGACCCTCCGCCCGACCTTCCTGCCCAGGAGCTGCTGATGTCCCTTTCCCAAGCAAAGCCCCAGGTGCCTGCCGCGCAGGCGGCGCTGCAGACGGATCGCCCGGCGCAGGCGCCGCGCCTCGACAGCGCCAGCCTGTTCGCCGGACGCCGGGAGATCGTCATCGAGCATGGAGGATGCGAGTACCGGTTGCGCCGCACGCGGACCGACAAGTTGATCCTCACCAAGTAGCGAAGCCGCCACCCGGTCGCCTTGCGCGCGCACCTGTCTGCAGTCCCATCGACCTGTCCATGGAGTAGTGCCATGTCGCCCCTGCACCTGTTGTTGCCAAGTTTCGCCCTTCTGTCCGGGTGCGCCATCGGCGCCGCCCGCGAAGCGGCCGCCCCGCCGGCGGACACCGCACCTCCCGAGGCGGATCGCGCCGCCATCCTGGCGATGGCCGGCGACTACCGGGTGCGCTTCCACTTCGACGAGACCGTGGTGATCGAGTCCGGCTACGCCCGCCGCGAGCCAAAGCGCAGCGGCGCCCTGGAAACGGTCCTGGTGATCGAGGACGAGCCCGGGCGCATCGTCCTGCAGCACCTGCTGATGTCGCCCGCTGGCAACCATGTCACCAAGCACTGGCGCCAGGACTGGCATTGGCAGGCCAGCGAGCGGCTGGAGTTCAGCGCGGACCAGACCTGGGTGCTGCGTCCGCTCGATCCGGGCCTGAGCCGTGGCGCCTGGACGCAATGCGTGTACGAGGTCAGCGACGCGCCGCGCTACTGCGGCACCGGCCCGTGGAACCACCGCTATGGCGTCGCCACCTGGACCTCGGACCGCACCTGGCGGCCGTTGCCGCGGCGCGAGTACACGACGCGCGAGGACTACAACGCCCTCAACGTCGAGAACCGCCACACCATCGTGCCTGGCGGCTGGAGCCACGAGCAGGACAACAGCAAGGTGGTGCGCGAGGTCGACGGCGCCAGCCGGACCCTGGTCCGCGAATTCGGTTTCAACGACTACCAGCGGGTCGACGACGTGGACTTCGGGCCCGCACGAGACTGGTGGCGGAGAACGGCGGGCTACTGGTCGCAGGTACGCGCCGGCTGGGAGCGACGCATCCGTGCCGGCGGCGGGATCCGCCTGGACACTGCTGTCGATGGCATGCCGATCATCGAGGCCACTTTTGCGCAGGCCTCGAGGGCAGCCGCTGGCGAAGCGGTCGCGCAGGCGGATCTAGATGCCATCTTCGCGCGCTGGACCAGCGCGCCGGATGCGCCGCCGCGTGACGGCGACGCCCTGGCCGGGCGCTGATCCCGCCTGGAATCGTTGCCGCGGCGGAAGGCCTACACCGCCACGCCGGTCACCGGAGGCGGTGGCGGTGGCGGTGCCGGCGCACGCGGCGGCGCAGGCGGTGCCGGCGGCGCCGGTGGCGCCGGTGGCGCGATGGCATCGTCCAGCCAGCGCATCGGCGCGGGCCGGTCGGGTGCGGTCAGCTGCAGGCGCTGCGGCCTGCGGTCGCGCAGCAGGTCGAGCTGTACGACCTGGCCGGGTTCGGCCCGAGCCAACGCCCGCATCGCCTCGCGCGGTTCGGCGACCTCGGCGCCGTCGACGCGCTGGATGACGTCGCCGGACTGCAGGCCGGCCAGCGGCTCGCCCTCGGCGCGCAGCACCAGCACGCCGCGATCGGTGCCGAAGTAGCGGCCCAGTCCGGCGTCGAGGCTGGCCAGGCGCAGCCCCTGCCAGCGCCAGGCGTCGAAGCGCAGGGACTCCTCCAGCATCGGTCCGATCACCCGGATCCGCCGTTCGACGTCGGCCACGCCCTCCGAGAGACCCTCCCGGATCGCCTCGACATCCACGCGCAGGTCGATCAGGTCGCCGTCCACGCCGCCGAGCAGGGCGGTCGGCGCAAGCGGCTCCGCGGCCACGGTTGCCGTGCCTGCCGCCCCGTTCCGATCGTAGGCCAGTACCACCGTCTGGCCTTCGCTCAGTCCGGACAGGGCCTGTCGTGCGGAGACCAGGCGCGTCGCGCCGTCGGCGCCGGCGATCTCCCGGCCATCGATCGCGGTCAGCACATCACCACTGCGCAGTCCGGCACGGGCCGCCGGCCCGTCCGGGGTGACCGCCGCCAGGCGCACGCCGGCCGCGGGGTCGGGCGACATCACCAGGCCCAGCATCGGCCGCCGCCGTTCGATGCGCTGGATGTCGACCGTCCGGCGTTCGCCGAGCTGGCCGGACAGTTCGGCGACCTGCCGGGCGGCCTGCGCCAGTTGTTCGCGGGCCTGCTCGAGCTGCGCACGAAGCTGCGCACGTTCGGTCTCGTCCGCGGCCGGCGCGGCCGGGGTCTGCGCGGCGGCGGCCGCGCTCCAGATCGCCGCCAGCACCAGAAGCGCCGTCCTGCGTGCCATCGATGTCATGGTCGTCTCCTCATGTCGGGTAGGGGTGGTGCCGGCGCGCTGCCGTCCACGTCCGTTCAATTCGCCCAGAGCAGGGCAGGGCGTGTCGTGGCGTGTCCGTTGCCGATGTCCGGCCCAGGCCCGCCACGCTCACCCAGGCGCACGGCCGCCAGCTGAGCCAGCGCGTCGACCCGTGCCTGCCACAGGGCGGGCACCGGCGCCGGCCCGGAGTCGGCCAGCGCCGCGTCGATGTCGCCCAGGCGCGCCTGCAGGCCCAGCTCGAGCAAGGCCAGGTCGCCGTCCCGCGCCTGTGGCGACAGGGCCGGCGTCGTCAGCAGGCGCTCCAGCCATTGCGACTGTGCGATCAGTCCCGCCTCCACGGGATCGACCGCATTGTCCGGACCGGCATCGGGTCCCAGCGGTCGCAGCGGCAGCACCGCCAGGGCCAGCAGCGCGGCTGCGGCCAGCGGCCACCAGCGTCGCAGTGCGGTTCGGGGTCGCGGATCGGAACCGGCGCGCAGCCGGGCGGACAGTCGTCGCCAGGCATCCTCGCCCGGTTCGGCCAGGGGCAGTGCGCGCAGGGCGGCGACCAGGTCGGCGTCGCGGCGATCCCGGGCGATCGGGTCAGACATGGCAAGTCTCCTTTTCCACTGCCAGCAGGCTGCGCAGCTTGGCCAGTCCACGGGCGAGTTGCGATTTCGAGAAGCTCACGCTCTGCTGCATCGAGGCGGCGATCTCCGGATGGCTGTAGCCCTCGACGCAGGCCAGCCAGACCACGCTGCGGGTGGTGGCCGGCAGCCGCGCGAGGGCACGCTCCAGCAGCGCCGCCTCGGCGGCCAGGCTGGGCGGCGGCGCGCTGTCGTCGGGCGCTTCCTCACCGTCGGCGACGATCGCCTCCCGGGCATCCAGGCGGCGGCGCCGGCGCAGCCGCATCAGCGCGGTGTTCACCACCACCTGGCGCAACCACGCCCAGAACGGGCACTCGCCACGGAACTGATGCAGACGTTCGAACACGCCGAGCAGGGCGTCGTGCAGGACATCGCGGGCTTCGTCCGGGTCGGACAGCAGGCGAAGCGCCAGGGTGTAGGCCGGCCGCTCGAACAGCCGGTAGAGACGTTCCTGCGCAGCGGCCTCGCCGCGCCGGGCGGCAGCCAGCAGGACGTCGGGAACCTCGATGGCGAATGCGCTGCTCACCTGGGATGGGATGCCCGATCGGGCCGAACGGTCGCACGGGGTGGGGCGGCGCGCGCCGTCTCCCGCCGGCAAGGGGGACCACTGCCCCCACCGGCGCGGGCGCTCAGTCGCCGATCGCCAGTCGCCCGTCGTCCTGCCAGCGGACCGGCACGGGGGACAGGGAACTGCCGCGACAGGGCCCGTCGACGCAGACGCCGGATTCGACCTCGAAGACGGCGCCATGGGCGGCGCAGACCAGGCGGCCCTGGTCGAACAGGAAACGGCCCGGCGCCCAGTTGAGGAAGCGGCCGGCATGCGGACACAGGTTCCGGTAGGCGAACACCTGGTCGCCTCGGCGCATCACCACCACGCTGCTGCCGGCATCGCCGGCCTCCAGGCGCAGCTCCGTGGCGCCGCCGTCGGCGAGGCTGCTGGGTTCGACATCGACGACGGCCATGACGGTCCGGGGTGGCATGCAGGAGAGGTGCAGTGTAGCCGGCGGCGGCGAGCGCCTCGCGCCCGGCATCGTCATGGTGGCGTCGGATGGACAATGGGCCCGGCGCTTCATGAGGAGGCGTGGCGAGGCTGTCGAGATCGCGTGGCGGTGCGGGCAGCGGTCCATCGAGGAGCATGGCGCATCGCATGCCGCGTCGGCCCGGCCAACGGCAGACCCCGCCACGGCGCGAACATCCGCAGCCGCAACAGTGGTCCGCGATGCCGGCGATGTCGGGGCTTCGACCGGCCCGGCGCGGCGTGCCGGGTTGCCCGTGCGCGGCGTATCGGCACGCCCCCACGCGCCTCCTCGACCGCAACCTTCCTCGCGGCACTGCGTGGCGCCGCACGCGCGCAACTGGTCCGTTCGGCCGAGGTTGGCACCGGTCCGGGTATGCTCGGGCTTCCCACCAGAACAGCCCGAGGGGCCGACCGCCGCATGCGCGTGATCTACAGCACCCCGCGCCTCGAGAACGCCGAGCGCATCGCCGAGCTGCTGCGCGAGGGCGAGGTCGAGGTCCGCGTCCTGTTCGGGCCGCACTTCAAGCGCAACACCTGGCGGGGCGCCAACTACCGGCAGGCCGAGGACCCCGGCAACTGGCCGAAGGTGATGGTGGTGCACAACACCGACCTGGCCAAGGCCCGTGCCCTGCTGCGCGAGGCCGGCGTTCTCGGGCTGTCGAACCTGGACCAGGACCGGCGCGTGCGCGATCCCGACAGCGACGACGCGCTGGCCGCACCTTCGCCGCGCGACTTCCAGGCCGGCCGCGCCGCCAACCCGACGCGCCCGCGGGGTTCGTACCTGGAGAAGCCGCCGCGCCGCCCGGGCCCCAGCAGACTGCGTATCGTCCTGGTCGCCCTGGTCGTGCTGGTCGCCCTGATCCAGGGCGCGCGCATGCTGCTGCGCTGAGCGCCTGCCACCCCAGGTTCGCGCCGTCGTACCGGCGGCACCCGCCTGGCTGGACGGGGCGGGCCTGGCTGCGGCGGTGGCCGGGACACGACGCTGATCGGGTCTCCCGGAAGGCGCGGTGAGCAGATCACGCTCCGCTTCCCGAGCCCCCAAGCCCACAACGCCGCCCCCTTGTTCCCAGCCCCGATCCCCAATCCCCGGTCCCTGGTCCCCAGTCCCCAGTCCCCAGTCCCCAGTCCCCAGTCCCCAGTCCCCAGTCCCCAGTCCCCGGTCCCGAGTCCCGAGTCCCGAGTCCCGTGCCCCCCGTCACAATTCCGACCCGCGGTGCTTGGAAGGGTGCGAAAGACGGCGTAAACTGTTGATCCCATGACCACCGGTTCCGTGGGGGAACCGGGCTGGTCGACGGGCTGTCCCAGAGTCGACATGGCCGCCATGACCCGCTTCGCCCGATTGCTGATCGCCCTGGTCGCCGCCGCTCCGGCCGGCCTCGTGTCCGCGGCCGGCAGCGACGACACCGTCAGGCTGCGCCTCGCCCTGGACCCCGATGGTCGCGTCCGGCTGAGCACCGAGTCGCCCAACTACGCGCCGCCGCCGCTGCGGCAGTCGCCGCTGCCGATGATCGCGCCGGCCGGGCTGCAGCGCCCGGGGCTGGCGATCGACCTTCGCGCCGGAGGCACCACACCGGCGGGCATCGGTCCCTGCCTCACCGGCCGCCCCGCGGCGCTCGGCCAGGTCGGCGCGTGCGATGCCGTGGGCTGGGCCGGGCTGCCCGGTGCCATCCACAGCAGCGACCTGGTCCTCGAACTGGGCGGCGATCGCGCCGCCGGCGTGAACCTGAGCTTCGGACTCGACTGGCTGGAGCGTGCCGAGCGACCTGCCTTGGCTTTCGGGCCGGCGGGCCTGCCGCAGCTCCTGCCGGGCCAGGTCGGGCCGTACGGCCCGCTGGAGCCGCTGCGCAGCGAGCGCGTCGGGCTGGGCGGCTTCCTCTGGCTGGCGCCCGACCTCCGGCTCACCCTGGGACTCGAGCACGCCGAGGGTTCCCTGGCGCTCTACCAGGACAGCGCGGCGCCCTGGGCCCTGGGCCAGCGCGACAGCCTCAGCCTGGGCGTCGTCTGGGGGCGCTTCCAGGGTGGCCTGATCGGTCGCCGGGTGCGTCCCGACAGCGCCCTGGAAGGGGTTGGCCAGCAGGCGCTGGACCTGGGCTTTTCCTGGCGCATGCCCTGGAACGCCGCCTTCGAGTTCGGCGCCCGCAACCTGATCACCCGGCCGGCCAAGCCCGATCCGGCGGAGGCCCTGCCCGAGCAGGGCGATCTGCGCACGCCCTACCTGCGTTACCACCAGGACCTCTGAGCCGGGGTCCTTCCGGTTCCTGGCGCTCGCTCCTGTCCTTCGGGGGGGCAGGCCGACCCCAACGATGCGCACCACTTAGGCCCGCCTGCCGCGAGGGGCACGTTCGCCCCGGCGCCACGATCCGCATGAACACCCCAGGCGTGTTTTCCTCGCGCCCTCGAAGCGGGGTTTGTCGCGTCCTTGCCCACCGCGCCGCACCGCGCCGCCGGCGATACGGGTGACCTGCGGAAACGGGTAGCGGTCGGCAGCGCGATGCCCCCGCCGGCAGGCCGGGACGGACGCCCGGCCGGGTGTCAGCAAGCGCCCGAAATCCACGGCGAACTTCGTACGAGGATGGCCGCTGTTGCCATCAAGGCGCGGCCGGGAGGGCGGCGCAGGGCGGGGCGCTGCGCTAAGTGCCTGATCCCGCGTTGCTCCGGACCGAGCCTGAACGCCGACCAAGGGATTGCCGGGCTTGTAAAAATGTTGTTAGACTCCGGTTCGCCATGGTTTAAGTGGCCCCTGGGGCTCGCCCATGGACGGGCTTCCATGTCCCGAAGTCAACTCACGACGTTGGAGAGTGTCTAATGAGACCTAGCAATAACGAGCTGTACAAGGCGATCCGTGCCGGCCTCGCGGTCGGTGTGGTCGGCCTCGTCGGCGTCACCGGCGCCGCAGTCGCGCAGGACGCCCGCACCCTGGACCGTGTCGAGGTCGTCGGTTCGCGCATCAAGCGCGTCGAGGCGGAGACCAGCCAGCCGATCTTCCAGGTCAGCCAGGAAGAGATCCGGGCCACCGGCCTGACCTCGATCGGTGACGTGATCCAGAACCTCACCGCCAACGGCGCGGCCCTGGGCACCACCTTCAACAACGGCGGCGACGGCTCCTCGCGCGTCTCGCTGCGCAACCTCGGCACCGCCCGCACCCTGGTGCTGGTGAACGGCCGTCGCTGGGTCGGCACCGGTACCGGCGGCAACGTCGACCTGAACTCGATCCCGACCGCAGCGGTCGAGTCGGTCCAGATCCTGAAGGACGGCGCCTCGGCGATCTACGGCTCCGACGCCATCGCCGGCGTGGTCGACATCCGCCTGAAGTCCAACTACGTCGGTGCCGAGATGTCGGCGCAGATCGGCGAGTTCACCGACGGTGACGGCCGTCGCTCCAAGTACGACTTCATCATCGGCTTCGACGGCGATCGCGGCAACGTGATGATGGGTGCCGGCTACGTCAAGGAAGAGGCGGTCATGGCCGGCGATCGTGCGATCTCGCGCGTGCCCGCCTTCGGCCTGCCGGCCGAGGACACCAGCTTCGCCGGCGCCTCGGGCATCCGCCCGGCCCCGCGTCTGTTCATTCCGGGCGTCGGTCAGCTCAGCCTGATCCCGGGCCGTCCGGGCAGCTCGCCGGATGACTACCGTCCGTTCAACGCCGCCACCGACGGTTACAACTTCGCCCCGGAGAACTACCTGCAGACCCCGCAGGAGCGCGTCTCGTTCTTCATGGACGGTCGCTACCAGGTCATCGACGGCGTCGAGTTCTACACCCAGGCCACCTTCAACGAGCGCAAGTCCGAGCAGCTGCTCGCCGCGTTCCCGCTGTCGGGCGGCGTGTTCAACTCGAACCCGAACTTCGGCCGCATCGTCATCCCGGCCACCAACGTCTACAACCCGTTCGGCGTGGCCATCACCGGCTTCGGCCGGCGCGTCACCGACGTGGGCGGTCGCTCGTTCAACCAGGACGTCGACACCTACAACTTCATCGGTGGCTTCCAGGGCGACTTCATGGTCGGCGACCGTTTCTTCGGTTGGGACGTCGGCTACCAGTACGCCAAGTCCGAGCGTCGTGACCAGACCTTCGGCCTGCAGACCTCGCTGAACGTCGAGCGCGCGCTGGGCCCGTCGTTCATCGACGCCCAGGGCGTGGCGCGCTGCGGCACCCCGACCGCCGTCATCGCCGGTTGCGTGCCGCTGAACATCTTCGGGCCGCTGGGCACCATCACCCCGGAGATGGGCCGCTACATCAACTACATCGAGCAGGCCAACCGCGACAACACGCTGACCAACTACTGGGCCAACATCTCGGGCGACCTGTTCGAGATCGTCGACGCCCGGCCGGTCGCGTTCGCCGCCGGTTACGAGTATCGCCGCGACTTCGCGAACGACATCCCCGACTCGTTCACCAACGCCGGCCTGGGCTCGGGCAACGCCCGCACCCCGACCAGCGGTGGCTTCAGCGTCGACGAGTTCTACGTCGAGCTGAACGCGCCGCTGCTGGCCGACCTGCCGTTCGCGTACCTGCTGGAGGCCCGTGCCGCAGCCCGTTACTCGGACTACAGCAACTTCGGCGACACGCTGAACACCTCGTTCGGCCTGAAGTGGCAGCCGATCGAGGACTTGGCCATCCGCGGCAACTACGCCGAGGGCTTCCGGGCGCCGAGCGTCAACAACCTGTTCCAGGGTCTGTCCGACAGCTTCCCGACCGTGCTCGACCCGTGCTCGGAGCCGCGCTTCAGCCAGCAGCCGGCGGAAGTCCAGGCCCGCTGTATCGCTGACGGCGTGACCCCGGGTTACACCCAGCTCAGCTCGCAGATCCGCATCACCGTGGGCGGCAACCCGTTCCTGCAGCCGGAAGTGGCCAAGACCAAGACCCTGGGTCTGGTGTACAGCCCGGGCTTCCTGAACGGCTTCGACATCACCCTCGACTGGTACAACATCGAGATCGAGGACGGCATCGCCACGCAGGGCGGCAACTTCATCATCCAGTCCTGCTACACCGGCGCCACCCAGGCCGTCCGTGACTTCTACTGCCCGCGCGTCCAGCGCGCTCCGGGCGGCGTGGTCACCGACATCCTGGCGACCCCGCTGAACTTCGCGGGCTTCGAGGTCGAGGGCTGGGATCTGACTCTGCGCTACAACATCGACACCGACTGGGGCCGCTTCGGCATCGTCTCGGATACCACTTACACCACCAAGTGGTTCCAGAAGATCCTGAACGTCAACACCGGCAACGTCGACGTCACCCAGCGCGCCGGTCGCGAGCTGGGCAACGACGCCTACCACCGCGTGCGTTCCAACCTCAACGTCAACTGGGCGCTGGGCGACTGGGGCATCAACTGGGGTGCGCGTTACTTCCACCACGCCGATGAGCCGTGCTTCTTCGACGGCATCGAGGCGGCGCTGGGCGTGCCGAATCCCTGCACCAACCCGGCCGACCGCAGCCCGCTGTTCCCGCAGGGCCGCAACCGCCAGGCGAGCACCACCTACCACGACGTCCGGTTCACCTGGAACACGCCGTGGGACGGTCAGATCGGCCTGGGCATCAACAACGTGTTCGAGAAGGATCCGCCGGTTTCGTACGAGGCGTTCGCCAACTCGTTCAACGCTGCCCAGCACGAGGTTCCGGGTCGCTTCTGGTACGTGCAGTACAACCAGCGCTTCTGATCCGGGCTAGTGCCCATTGCGTCACCTGCCGCGGCCCCGAAAGGGGCCGCGGTTTTTTGTGGGCCTTCTGCCCGGCGGCAGGCCGCCGGGCGGCCCTATAATCCACGGGCCCAGGAGCCACGATGTCCGCCGATCAGGTCTACGCCCATTTCTACCGCTGCCCGCGCCTGGCTGCCGAGGAGCTGAGCGACGGCGGCGGCCCGTTCGGGTTCGACATCACCGCGGCGCTTGAGATCGACCTGCTGATCGAGCACTACCGCTGCGACGCGGTCTTCGAAACCGGGTGCAACCTGGGCGACACCGCCTACTACCTGGCCCGACGCTACCCGGACATCCCGCTGTTCTCCTGCGACATCTCGCAGCGCCATGCCGAGTTCACCCGCCAGCGGCTGGCCTTCGCGCCGCAGGCAACCGTCGAACACCTGGACTCGCCGCTGCTGATCGAGCGCCATGCCGGTCGGTTCCAGCGGCCATTGTTCTACCTGGACGCCCACTGGTACGAGGACTGGCCATTGCAGCGCGAACTCGACCTGATCGAGCGCGGCGTCATCGTCGTCGACGATTTCGACATCGGCCACCCGCGCTTCGGCTACGACGCCTACGGCGGCCAGTCCTGCGGCCCGGAGCTGCTGGCGCGCGCCCTGGCCGGCCGGGTCGGGCACTTCCATACCAACAACCCCGAGGCCAGCTTTCCCTTCCCCTGCCTGCAGACCGGTCGGCGCGCCGGGCGCGCCTACGTGGTGCTGCCGCCGCTCGAGGACCGCCTGCACATGAGCCGCTGGTTTCTGCGCAGATCGTTGCCGGTGGCGGCATGAGCGCCGCGCTTCCCCAGCCGCGCCGCCACCTGCGCATCGACGGGCGCGACCTGTGGGTGTTCGACGGCCTGCTCGACAACCCGGGCGTGATGGTGGATGCGCTTGATCGTGCGCCGTTCACGCGCACCGAGGTCGCGACCCCGGAGACGGCCCGGCACAGGCATTGGGTCAACGAAATGGACCTGCGCGTCTACGCCGGACTGCCGATCAGCCGCGCCACCCAGGCCGCCCTTGCCAGCGTGATGCCCGACCGCCCCCTGCGCGCCTATCGCGCCTATACCAACTTCGCGCAGTTCGGCGACGTGCTGTCCATTCACACCGACTGCGCGCCCGAGCAGGTCGAGTACACGGCCTTGTGGTTCCTGGCCCGCGACTGGCAGCCCGACTGGGGAGGCGAGACCGTGTTCTACGACGGATCCATGGATGCCCAGGTCGTGGTCAGCCCGCGGCCGGGCCGCCTGGTGGTCTTCCATGGCGCCATTCCGCATGCTGGTCGGCCGCCGGCCCGCACCTGCTTCGAGCCCCGCTACAGCTTCGCGATCAAGCTCGAACCGGTGCCGCAGCAGGGACCCTGAGTCCGGCCGACCAAGGGCGGGTGCGGTGGGGGCAAGACCCGATCGCAGGCCGGCTCAGCCTCGCTGTTGCGGATGTCCGTTGGCAGCATCGCCGACCAGCGGGCGCTCGCGCAGCGTGCATCGCCACAACCACTTCTCGCCGCGCTCGATGGCCGCACCGGCATGCAGCGAGGCCGGGTCCGCGATGCCCTCCGGCGTGGTGTTGTGGTGCAGCACCGCCATGCCGCTCTCGCCGCGCAGCTTCAGGCCGGCCTGAACGTAGTCGGTTTCACCTCCGGCGTCGGGCACCCGCAGGTACAGAAGGAACGTCGCCAGGCGCTGGCCGCCGAAGTCCTGGCGCAGCCGCGCGTTGTCCTCGATCTGGCGCGCCGAGAAGAAGTCCACGTGCGCGCGGTAGGCCTGTCCGGGCAGGTAGCGGATGATCGAACACGGTTCCATGGCGTCGGCCCGCCAGCCGGTCAGCCGCTGCAGGCGCTGCTCCAGCGTGTGGACGACGGCGTCGGCGTGCAGGGCCCGGATCGGCGTGCCCTCGCCGGTGAAGAAACTGAGCTCGGCCTCGTCGTTGGCGCTGCCCGAACCGGTGTAGCTGCGTGCCGCGGCCAGCTGGCCGGCCACCTTGTTGATCAGGTGCGCGCATTCCTCGACCGTCGCGAAATCATGCGCCACCGCTACCCGCGGGGACTGCGACAGCCACTGCCAGGCCGGCTCGCGCTCCGCCAGGTGCGCCCGGTCGCCGCCGCCGGCGACCTGCAGGCGCCCCTCGCCATCCAGGCGCAGGGCAGGATGGCCGATACCCGCCAGATGCGCTTCCAGCCGCGGCAGCAGCGGGTGCGGCGCCGGCGCGCCGGGGCCGGCCTCCGGCTGCAGGTGTTGCAGGCTCGGCTGCGCCTGGTCCAGATTGGCCTTGAGCCGTGCGTGCCAGTCCTGCACCGCAGCGGTGTCGGTGCCCGTCATCCGTTCGGCGGCCCCGCGGGCACCGGGGATGCGCGCATCGGCCGCGCGCAGCAGCAGGGCCTGACCGAACTCCGGGTCGCGCATCACCCCCGCGCCCTGCGCGAAGCGCAGCCCCAGGGACAGGTAGGCCTGCGGGTTGCCCAGCGCGCAGGCGCGCGCGAAGGCGGTGGCGGCGTTGCCGGGCACGCCAGGTAGGCTGGGCGGGCAGGCGCCATTCTGGTCCAGCAGATAGCCCAGCTCCCAGGCGGCCCGATAGAAACCGCGCTCGGCGATGCGGTGATAGAGGTCGATGGCGGCGACGCGATCCACAGGCCGCACCAGGCCGCGCAGATGCTGGGCAGCGAGCCGGTCCATGGCGGGCACCAGCCCCGCACGCGCCGCCGGCTCCAGCCAGGTCCAGGCCTCGGCCTGGGCGCCGGGACGCGCCTCTGCGCTCAGGAAGTACGCACCCAGCAGCCATTGCGCCTCCAGCCCGTCCGGACCAACGGCCAGCGCGCGCAGCGCGTCCAGGGCCTGTTCGTGCGCAGGCTCGCCAATGCGGCTGCCGGCGAGCGCCCGGCGCGCCTGGTCTATGCGCTGGCCGGCGCTGGAGGGCGCGCCGGTGACCGGCGGCGGCTGAAAATGTGGCATGCGGCAATCCTGTCGGAACACCGCCGATTCTACCGCCCGGCGGCGAATCACCCGCCACGGGGCACCCCGGTGGGGTCGCCATCGAAGATCATTGCGACGATTGTTGCGTCCTGAACGTCCCAACATCCGACAATCTTGGCAGGCGTCCGTCGTGGAAGGAGATTGGGAATGGTGAGAAGACGGACGCTGGGTGCCGTGGCTGTCGCCCTGGCCGTGGCAACGATTGCGGCCGGATTCACTGAGGCGCTTGCCCGCGAGTCGTCCTCACCGCAGCCCTCAGGCCCGTCAGCGGTGATCGTGCTCGACGCCGAAGCCCTTCGTGCCTCCGGCCTGGTATCGCTGGGCGATGTGCTGGCGCGCCTGCCGATGGCCGGGCCCGCCAGTGCCCGCGATGCTCGCCGCAGCGACGGCACTGCGTCGGTCGACCTTCGTGGCCTGGGTGCTGGCCGCACCCTGGTCCTGGTCGAGGGTCGGCGCTGGCCGGGTGGCCTCGGCCGGGCCAGCACAGACGCCTTCGACGGCTTTGCCTTCAACCGCGACACCGACCTCGACAGCATCCCGCTGGCCGCGGTCGAGCGCATCGAGATCCACACCGGCGCCGCCGCAGCACACCACGGCAGCGGCGCGATCGCCGGGGTGGTCGACATCCGCCTGCGCCGCGACTTCGACGGCCTGCAGGCCAGCACGCACTGGGGCGAGTTCGGCCAGGGTGACGGCCGTCGGCAGCGGCACGAATTCCTGCTGGGCGTCGCCGGCGAGCGTGGCCACGTCACCATGGGCGCCGGGCACGTCCGCGAGGACGCGGTCATGGCCGGGGACCGGGCGATCTCAGCGGTGCCGGTGTTCGGCCTGCCGGCGACCGACACCACCTACGCCGGTGCCTCGCATTTCGGCCCCTGGCCTCGCCTGTTCATTCCTGGGATCGGCCAACAGGTCCTGATTCCGGGCCGGCCAGGTACGGCACCGGAGGATTTCCACCCCTTCAATGCAGCGCGAGAAGGCTGGAACTTCGCGCCGTCGGCTCAGCTCAGGGCGCCCTTGGAGCGCACCTCGCTGTTCGCGGATGCCCGATACCGGTTGGGCGGTGACGTCGAATTCCACGGCCAGGCCCATTTCAACGAACGCCGCTCCGAGCAGGTCACGGCCGCCCTTCCGCTGGCCGGCGGGGTTTTCAGCCAGACGCCAATGCTCAGACGAATCGCCATCCCCACCGACAACCTCTACAACCCGTTCGGCGTCGAAGTGACCGGCTTCATCCGGCGCCCGGTCGAGTTGGGCGGCCGTCGCTCCCGGCAGGATGTCGACACCTGGGTGGTCGATGCCGGACTGCGTGGCGTCCTGGACATGGCCGGACATCGACTCGCCTGGGACCTGGGCGTGCGCCACGGACGGACGGAACGCCGAGGCCTGGACTTCGGACATTTCAGCGCCAGCGCTCTGGAACGGGCCCTGGGCCCGTCCTTCATCGATGCCGACGGCACGCCGCGGTGCGGCTTCCCCGGGGCGGTGGTGGCCGGTTGCGTGCCGCTGAATCTGTTCGGGCCCGAAGGCTCGATCACCCCGGCGATGGGGCAGGGTCTGGCTCAGGTCGGCCAGTCCGTTGCGGAGACCCGCCTGACCAGCCACTGGGCAGAGGTGGCCGGCGAAGCGTTCCAGGTGGTGCCGGGCATGCCCGCGCAGTTCCGGCTTGGCTGGACGCAGCGCCGGGAAACGCTGTCCGAAACACCGGACGCCTTCGCCAACCAGGCGCTGGGTACCGCGCCGTACCGAGCCAGCAGCGCGGGCAGCCAGCGCGTCGAGGAGACATTCGTGTCGTTGCATGCGCCGTTCTGGGCAGGTTCTGGCGGTCTGCACCTGCTGTCCGCCACGGTGGACCTGCGCCACGCCGCCTACGATGCCCTGGGCAGTGAGCTCAGCGGCTCGGCACGGCTGGACTGGCAGCCGGTGGCGGATCTGCACCTGTACGCGGCATGGGGTCGTGGCCACCGGGCGCCGGTTCTGGCCGAGCGGTTTCGGTCCACCGAGTTCGATTCGCGGGCAATCGTCCTGGATCCCTGCATGGAGCCTCACATTGGCGGACTGACGCCGGCGGCGCAGGCCCGCTGCTATGCGGATGGCGTCCTGCCTGGGGTCACCCAGACGGGCATCATTCCAACCTATCTGGCGGGAAACGACAGGCTGGCGCCGGAGCGCTCGCACTACAGATCGGTCGGTCTCGCCTGGTCGCCCGCCCACCTGGAGAGTTTCGTCCTCGGCCTCTCCCGGTTCCGCAGCGAAGTGCGCGAGGGCATTGGCGAGTTGGCCCAGCAATTCGTGGTCAACGGCTGCTATCTGTCCGACGATGCCGCGGTCAGGGCCCGGTTGTGCCCGCTGCTCGCCCGCCGCCGTCCTGGCGGCCTGATCGAATCGGTCCAGGGTGGACCGGTCAATCACCTTCGTCAGGATCTCGAGGGTTGGGATCTGGATGCCAGCTATCGCCTGGATACCGCCTTGGGCCGGATCGACCTTCACCTGGATGCGTCCTACCTGTCGCGCTGGGACCTGGTCGAGTTCGATCTCCAACAATTCGACACGCAACCAGGAGCTACACCCGGCCGGCTTGGCCAGTACCGGGGGGGCAGTGCAGGATTCGACTTCTCGCACGATCCCGTATCGCTGCCGCGCTGGCGTGCAACGGCGCGACTGGACTGGCGGCTGGGCGACTTCGGCATCGGTTGGGGTATGCGCTACCAGCACCATGTCGACGAGGGATGCCCGTTCTTCCTGATCGAGCAGACCCTGGGCATCGACAACCCTTGCTCGAACCCGGAGGCCCGGACGCCCGCCTTCCCCGCGGGCTACAACCGCCAGGCCAGCACCACCTACCACGACCTGCGCCTGTCCTGGAACACGCCCTGGCGCGGCGAGGCGGCGCTCGGTGTCGACAATCTCTTCGCCAACTCGCCACCGGTGGCCTACGGGGCACCGTTCCATTCCCACGACACACGCCGCCATGAGGCTCCAGGGCGGTTCTGGTACCTGCAGTACCGCCAGCGTTGGTAGCCCGATTCCAGATTGCCCGGACGCAATCCCGCCATGCGATCTGCGGGCTTCGGCGAAGTCGGACCGGAGGCGGGGTGCCGTCAGGTCGCGGGAGCGCTCGCAGGAAAGCCGGACGGCAGGTACCTGAAGCGCGCCATCTGCGCGCGATGGCGTTCGACGATGCGGGCGACCTGTTCGCGCGACAGCGCCTGCGGCCACTGGCGGGCGCGGCCGATGCGGAAGAAGCGGGCGTCGGTCTTTTCCGAGGCCTCGACGAAGCCGTCGCGACGCTCGATGCGAGCCAGGGTCTGGAAGCTGGCGTGGCCGATGGCGCGTTCGATGCGCGCCCGGTCTGCGATGCCGAGCAGGCGGGCGATGCGCGCGAAGGTCTTGGCCGGCTTCTCCAGCAGGTCCTCGTAGCGCACGGTCAGGAAGTTGGGGTGGTCGATGCCGGCCCAGCTCTCGACATGGCTGGACCACGAGCCCAGGACCTGGCCGGCCCAGCGGTGGTCGCTGGCGGTGGCGGTGTCCTCGTTGCCCAGGAACTCGATCGCCTCGTCGACGCCCAGGCCGAAGTGGTGGGTCATGCTGACCGCGACGTCGAGCGGGTTGCGCACCACGTAGACGCCGCCGGCGGTCACCTTGGGGTTGTGCAGCGGGTGGCCCTCGAAGCCACCCCAGAGGTTATGGGTCTTGACCAGCACCGAACCCGGCGCGGCCGCGGCGATCATCTCGTGCACCGCCGGGCGCAGGGCGCACAGCTCGGCCACCGTGAGGTCCTGCGCCGGCCGGCCGGCCAGGCGCGCATAGCGGTCGGCGCGCGCCTCGTCCTCGCAGTAGTCGGGCAACTCGGCCAGCGGCAGCGGCTGTTCCCGGTCGGCGATCAGGTTGGCCAGGAAGGCGCGCAGCCAGGTGTTGCCGGACTTCGGATACGAGGCCAGCCAGACGATCCTGCCCATGGCTGTGGCCGTCAGTCCTCGTGGCGGCCGCGGAAGATCAGGTCCGGCACGTGCATGACGATGCAGTGGATGGCGCCGGCCGAGGTGATGATCCCGGCGCAGTTGACCTGGACGATGTCGTGGTCGGGCAGGGCCTGCTGGAACACCGCCAGCGCCTGCGCGTCCTGGGTCGTGTAGCTGCCGCCGAACCGGCAGATCAGCGCCACCTGGTTGACGATCACCGCGTTGGTGTAGGTGTAGTGGGCATTGGCGCGCCAGCCCGGGGTGCGGAACACGGTATAGCCGCGGCTGGTCAACTCGGCTGCGGCCGCATCGGTGACCTGCTTGGGCACGGCGCTGCCGCCGGTGCTTGCCGGGTAGTCGCCGATGATGATCCGGTCCGGCGCCACCGGCAGCATCCACATGTCGATGTGCTGGGTGGAGTCGACGCCGGTCGGGAACGGATCGGTAAGGGTCAGGTCCACGCCCTGGAAGGCGGCGTAGCGGTCGATCACCTGCTGCGCGGTGAGGCCGGGATTCTCGTTGACGATCAGGCGCGTCATGAACGCGTCCTGGTTGGAGAACGAGTGGTAGTTGCCGCCGCCGTGGGTCAGGCCGATGTTGTACAGGGGCTCGGACCAGGCGGTGGCGACCAGGCCGGGGAACTGGTTGTCGGCGGTGCGCGTGTTGCGGTTGTACTGGTGGTCGACGATGGCGCGGGTGCCGGCGCTCTCGATGAAGCGCGGGCCGTAGTCGCGCATCCACACCGAGCAGTTGCCGTTCACCGTGCACGACTGCTGCACGAAGCGAACGTGGTCGAGGTTGGCGCCGGCGCTCTGCAGGGTGTTGCGTACGGTGTTTTCCTGGGCGCCGCTGGTGACCGCGATCCAGACCTTGGAGGGCGGCGTCGCCGTGGTCAGCGGCACGATCATCTCGGTCTGCAAGGCGGTGAAGCTGGCCCAGCGGATGAAGATACCCTCGTTGGCCTCGTACTCTGAGAAGGTGCGGACGTAGCCCGGCGGCGTGCCGCCCATCGCCTCGCGCTCCACCGGCGGCAGTCCGGATTCCCAGGGCGCCGCGTTCTTGGGCAGTACGAACGGCGCCAGTGCGCGGTCCTGCGCCTCCAGGGTGGCCAGCACGCCCGGGTCGGCAAGGCGCGGTGGGTCGCGTGGTTCGGCGGCGGTCGCGGCCAGGGGCAGGGCAAGGGCGAGCAGCGCGGGCAGCGCCAGGCGGCTGTAGGTCATCAGATGGGGTTCCGGCGGGACAAAACGTCCCGATGCTAGCGGCCGACGCGTCCGGGCGCCACCTGGACGTGTACCCGGTATCCGGGCGCGCCATCCTGCGGGACAATCGCCGCCTGCCCATCGGAGCGCCGACATGACCGCCAACGACACCATCGCCCGCTATGCCGCCGAACTCGACACGCTGCGCGGCCAGGGCCTGTTCAAGTCCGAGCGCATCATCGTCTCGCCGCAGGACGCCCGGATCCGCCTCGACGACGGCCGCGAGGTGCTGAACTTCTGCGCCAACAACTACCTGGGCCTGGCCGACCATCCCGAGGTGATCGCCGCCGCCAAGGCGGCCCTGGACAGCCACGGCTTCGGCATGGCCAGCGTGCGCTTCATCTGCGGCACCCAGGACCTGCACAAGGAGCTGGAGGCGAAGATCTCCGCGTTCTTCGGCAAGCAGGACAGCATCCTCTATGCCGCCTGCTTCGACGCCAACGGCGGCCTGTTCGAGCCGCTGCTGGGCGAGGCCGACGCGATCGTCTCGGACGCCCTCAACCACGCCTCGATCATCGACGGCGTGCGCCTGTGCAAGGCCCGGCGCTACCGCTACGCCAACTGCGACATGGCCGATCTGGAAAGGCAGTTGCAGCAGGCCCGGGCCGACGGCGCGCGCACGATCCTGATCACCACCGACGGCGTGTTCTCGATGGACGGTTTCATCGCACCGCTGGACGCGATCGCGAGGCTGGCCGAGAAGTACGGCGCCCTCGTGCACATCGACGAATGCCATGCCACCGGTTTCCTCGGCGCCACCGGCCGCGGCAGCGCCGAGGTCAAGGGCGTGCTGGACCGCATCGACATCGTCACCGGCACCCTTGGCAAGGCCCTGGGCGGGGCGCTGGGCGGCTTCACCACCGGCCGCGCCGAGGTCGTCGAGTTGCTGCGCCAGCGCTCGCGGCCCTACCTGTTCTCCAACTCGCTGCCGCCGCACGTGGTCGCCGCCGGCACCCGGGTGTTCGACATGCTGGCCGCTGCCGGCGAGCTGCGCGAGCGCCTGCGCGACAACACCGCCTGGTTCCGCGAGGCGATGACTGCCGCCGGCTTCGACCTCAAGTCCGGCGAGCACCCGATCGTGCCGGTGATGCTCTACGACGCGCCCCTGGCCCAGCGCTTCGCGCAGCGCCTGCTGGAGGAGGGCATCTACGCGATCGGCTTCTTCTATCCGGTGGTGCCGCAGGGCCAGGCCCGGATCCGCACCCAGATGAGCGCGGCGCACAGCCGCGCCGACCTCGAACAGGCGGTCGCTGCGTTCGTCAAGGTCGGCCGCGAGCTGGGCGTGATCGCCGGTTGAGTTGCGACTCGGGACTGGGGACTTGGAATCGGGGACCGGGGACCGGGGACCAGGGACCAGGGACCAGGGACCAGGGACCAGGGACCAGGGACCGGGGACCGGGGACCGGGGACCGGGGACCGGGGACTTGAAGCTCAGGCTCGAACATCGGGGCTCGAACATCGGGGCTCGAACATCAGGGCTCGAACATCAGGGCTCGAACATCGGGGCTCGAACATCGGGGCTCGAACATCGGGGCTCGAACATCAGGGCTCGAACATCGGGGCTCGAACATCAGGGCTCGAACATCAGGGCTCGAACATCGGGGCTCGAAGCTTGGGGGGGCGGGATCGGGGGGCGGGATCGGGTTCGACTGCGCCGCGGCGCCCCACTTCTCCCCTCCCCCGCCTGCGGGGGAGGGGCGGGGGAGAGGGCAGGCGCCTGCATCGCGAGGACGATGGCAGCGCCTGGATCCGGCGCGGCTTCGAAGCTCAGTTGCGGCGACGACCGGTCCCGGCCCCGTCGCCGACGCCCTCTTCCCCAGCCAATCTCCCGCGTCCTACCCCGCACCGCATCTCGACGACCGCCCCGACCATCACCGCCGGTTCACGCCGTCTTGCCACGATACGCGCGCCCTGCAGGCGACGATCCGGCGATGATGCGATCCCCGATGCCCATGTCCGACCGCGAACCCGGCCACGGAACGCGGCGTTCCGCCCCGCGCCCTCTGGCCTCGATCAAGCGTTGGTTCGACGCCGGGGCCGGGCAGCCCGATGCGCGCGGCGACCCCGACAGGATCGACTGGCTGCGCGTGCTGCCGTTCATCGGCCTGCATCTGGGCTGCCTGGGCGTCCTGGTGGTGGGCTTCTCCTGGACCGCCTTCTGGCTGGCTGTCGCGCTCTACGCCCTGCGCATGTTCGCGATCACCGGGTTCTACCACCGCTACTTCTCGCACAAGGCGTTCCGCACCAGCCGCCCGGTGCAGTTCGCGTTCGCCCTGCTCGGTGCGATGTCCGCTCAGCGCGGACCGTTGTGGTGGGCCGCGCACCATCGCCACCACCACCGCCATGCCGACGGTCCCGACGACCTGCACTCGCCGGCCCGGCGCGGCTTCTGGATGAGCCACGTAGGCTGGTTCCTGACGCCGCGCGCCTTCGCCACCGACCTGGCGGCGGTCCCGGACCTGGCGCGTTACCCGGAACTTCGCTGGCTGGACCGCTTCGACATCGCGGTTCCGGTGGCGCTGGCGCTGGCCTTGTTCGGACTGGGGGAGCTGCTCGCCGTGACCGCCCCTGGCCTGGCCACCGATGGCTGGCAGCTGCTGGTCTGGGGCTTCTTCGTCTCAACCGTGGCGTTGTTCCACGCCACCGTCACCATCAACTCGCTCGCCCACCGCTACGGCAGCCGGCGCTTCCCGACCCGCGACGACAGCCGCAACAACTGGTGGCTGGCCCTGCTCACCTTCGGCGAGGGCTGGCACAACAACCACCACCACTTCCCGGGATCGGCGCGGCAGGGTTTCCGCTGGTGGGAGATCGATCTGACCTGGTACCTGCTGCGTCTGCTCGCCGCGCTCGGCCTGGTCTGGGACCTCAGGCCGGTGCCTGTTAACCTGCGCCGACGCGCAGCCGGTGCCGGCAGCGCGACGCCGGGGGGCTGAAGATGCGCATCGCGGTGGTAGGTTCCGGCATTGCCGGGCTGGCGTCGGCGTGGCTGCTGTCGCGCCGCCACGAGGTGGTGCTCTACGAGGCCGAGGATCGGCTCGGCGGCCACACCCATACCCACGATGTGCGCCTGGGCAACCGCCGCTACCGGGTCGACACCGGTTTCATCGTCATGAACCCGCAGCACTACCCGCTGCTGTCGGCGCTGTTCGCCGAGCTCGGCGTCGCCACCCAGCCGACCACCATGAGCTTCTCGGTGCGCAACGAGCGCAGCGGGCTGGAGTACAACGCCAGCACGCTGCAGGGGCTGTTCTGCCAGCGCCGCAACCTGGTCTCGCCGAGATTCCTTGGCATGGTCCGCGACATCCTGCGCTTCTATCGGCAGGCTGGCGGCTTGCTGGCGCAGCCGGGCCCCGGGCCCTCCCTGGCCAGTTATCTGACCGACCAGGGCTACGGCGATGCCTTCCGCGACGACCATCTGGTGCCGATGGCCGCCGCGCTGTGGTCCAGCCCCTCGGACGCGGTGCTGGGTTTCCCGGCACGCTTCCTGGTGCAGTTCATGGCCAACCACCAGATGTTGCAGGTCTCCGGCCGCCCGGAATGGCGAACCGTGGCGGGCGGATCCGGTGCCTACATCGACGCGCTGCGTGCCCGCTGGCAGGTCCAGGTCCGGCTGGCCGATCCGGTGCGAAGCGTCGAGCGCTTGCCTCAGGCCGGTGTACGCGTGCGCTCCGTGAATGGCGAGGATCGTTTCGACCAGGTGGTCCTGGCCTGCCACAGCGACCAGTCGCTGGCGCTGCTGGCGCAGCCGAGTCCGCTCGAGGCCGAGCTGCTCGGCGCGATCGGCTTCCAGGCCAACGATACCGTCCTGCATACCGACGCCTCGGTGCTGCCGCGCCGGGGGCGCGCCTGGGCGGCCTGGAACGCCCTGGTGCCCGCCGAGGCCGGCGAACGGTGCACGGTCAGCTACCTGATGAACCAGTTGCAGTCGCTCGACGCCCCGACGCCGCTGGTGGTCAGCCTCAACCAGACCGACCGCATCGATGCCGACCGCATCCTGGCCCGGATGACCTATCACCACCCGCTGTACACCGAAGCCGCGGTGGCGGCCCAGGGGCGACGCGCCGAGATCGACGGTGTCGACCGGGTCTGGTACGCCGGCGCCTGGTGGGGCTGGGGATTCCACGAGGACGGCATCCGTTCCGCGGTCGACATCGCCCGGGCGCTGGACGTCGACTGGCCTGCCGCGGCGTCCGCCGGCGACGCCCAGGACCGCTGAGGCGGATGTCCAGGTTCCGCCTGCCGCAGGCGCCGGAATCCACCCCGTTCCAGGACATCTCCCCGGCCCCTCAGGCGGCAGGGAGCGCTGTCGGGCGTTCGGGATTCCGGAGGCGGATGGCGATCCGCGCTCCTCATTCCTTTTGGGCTTGACCATTGGCGTCGTGTCTCAGCCCGCTGCCAGGCGGCTTTACGTCAATGCGACGACACCGCACTTCGCCCCTCCCCCGCCTGCGGGGGAGGGGCGGGGGAGAGGGGAGCACAGCGCGCTCCGTTCACCGAACACCGAGTCCTGGTCCTTGGTCCCCGATCCTGGGCTGAGACACGACGCTAATCGGGTCCGGGGGAGGGGAGAAGTGCGGCGCCGCGGCAAGCAGCTTCGGTCTTCGCCCGCCGAGGGCATGGACCTGGTCCCGGTCCGCGATCCCGCATTCCGGACTCCCGGTCCCCAAGTCCCAAGTCCCGACCCCCGTCCCCCGTCCCCGGTCCCCGGTCCCCGGTCCCCGGTCCCTGGTCCCTGGTCCCTGGTCCCCAGGCCCCAGCTCCCGAGTCCCGGCTCCCAACTCAGCCTTCCCCCCGCGCCGCCCACTCCAGGCAAGCCCGTCGGGTCAATGGACCGAAGCGCAGCTCGTCGAGCAGGGCGGTGAGGCTGTCGGGGTCGGCGGGGCCGGGGCGGTAGCTGTCGGCGGGGCGCATCACCGGGGCGTCCAGGGCGATGCCGGTCAGGGTGCGCATCAGGCGCACCTGGTCGACGCGTGCGGCCAGCGCTTCGGCGATACGGGCGGCGCTGCGCAGGCGCATGGTGGCGATTGTGTCGATGCTGGCCAGCACGGCGTCGAGGCCGCCGAAGTGGTGCAGCAGGATGGCCGCGGTCTTGCGGCCGATGCCGGGCACGCCGGGTACGTTGTCGATCGGGTCGCCGACCAGGGCCAGCATGTCGGCGATGCGGCCGGGCGGCACGCCGTGGCGGTCGACGCAGCCGCGCGCGTCCCAGCGCAGGTCGCGGCCGTAGTCCCATTGCTCGTCGCCGTCGGCCAGCAGCTGCGAGAGGTCCTTGTCGGCGGAGACGATGGTCACCGCATGGCCGCCGTCGCGCAGCACGGCATGGGCGCTGCCGATCAGGTCGTCGGCCTCGTACTCGGCGTCGGACAGGCAGGCCAGGCCCAGCGCCGAGACCAGCCGCTTGCAGGACTGGAACTGGCGCTTGAGTTCCTCGGGCGCAGGTTCGCGGTTGGCCTTGTATTCGGGGTAGATGCGGTTGCGGAAGCAGCTCGCCAGGGCCTCGTCGAAGGCCACGGCGATGCGCGCCGGGCGCTGCTGGCGCAGGAAGTCGAGCAGGAAGCGGGTGAAGCCGTACACCGCGTTGGCCGGCCAGCCGTCGCGGTCGGCCAGGCCGGCATCGACCGAGTGCCAGGCCCGGAACACATACAGGCTGCCGTCGATCAGCCAGGCGCGCTCGGGCGCGCTCACCCGGTCCAGTCCGAAAGCAGGGCGCTGGCGTCGGGGCGATCGCGCTCGGCGGTCTCGACGGTGGCGGTGCCGATGTGCACGAAGCCCAGGATCTCCTCGTCGGGCGCCAAGCCCAGCCGGGCATGGATGGCCGGGTGGTAGGCGGCCCAGCCGGTCAGCCACTGCGCGCCGAAGCCGTGCGCCTGCGCGGCCAGCAGCAGCTGGAAACAGACCGCACCGCCGGACAGGCGCTGCTCGATCTCGGGGATGCGATGCCCGGGAAAGATCGTGCCGACCACGGCAACGACCAGTGGCGCGTGGCTGAAGCGTGCACGTTCCTTGTCCAGCGCAGCGGCCGAGGACTCGGGGTGTTCGGCGGCGTGGATTTCCGCGAGGGCCGCGCCCAGCCGGTGCCGTGCCTCGCCGGCGATGCGCAGGAAGCGCCAGGGTGTCAGGCGGCCGTGGTCGGGCACGCGCACCGCGGTGGCGAGGATGCTGGCAAGGGTGGCGTCGTCCGGACCGGGGTCGGCCAGCAGGCGCGAAGGCGTCGAACGGCGCCGGTGCAGGAAGGCGAGGGCTTGGCTGTCCATAGGCCGAGCATCGTAACCGCACCGCACCACCTTCGGCCCCGCTCTCCCTTGCCGGGTGGATGTCGTCGATGCGGCGGCATCGCACTTCTCGCCATGCATGTCCTCTCGCCCGCCTCCGCGGCCGCTTGCGTGGAAGGGGTGGGGAGAAGGCCGCCGCGGCCAGTGCGCGCTTCTGGGCCGGCAACGATGCGGATCATGGCCAGCCCCGTCCCTCTCCCCCAGCCCCTCTCCCAGAGGGAGAGGGGAGCAAATCGCGCTCCGCTTCCCGCTTCCCGCTTCCCGCTTCTCGCTTCCCGTTTCCCCATCCCCCATCCCCCATCCCCCATCCCCCATCCCCGATCCCCGATCCCCGATCCCCCATCCCCCATCCCCCATCCCCCATCCCCGATCCCCGATCCCCGATCCCCGATCCCCGATCCCCGGTCCCCGGTCCCCGGTCCCCGATCCCCAGTCCCCAGTCCCCGGTCCCCGGTCCCCGGTCCCCGGTCCCCGGTCCCCGATCCCCGATCCCCGATCCCCGATCCCCGATCCCCGATCCCCGATCCCCGGTCCCCAGTCCCCGGTCCCCGGTCCCCAGTCCCCGGTCCCCAGTCCCCGGTCCCCAGTCCCCGGTCCCCGGTCCCCAGTCCCCAGTCCCCAGTCCCGAGTCCCGAGTCCCGAGTCCCGAGTCCCTCCCACCTCGCTCCAGGCACCGACCGACAACGGCGCTTGTCCCCGCCGAGCGCGCGCGGCTACCATCGGGCCTTCCACCGGGAGGGGTGCATGGCCGTAAAGATCGGCGTGATCCGTGAGCAGGCGAGCGCCGAACGACGCGTCGCCCTGGTGCCCGAGGTGGCGAAGAAGCTGGCCGCCGCGGGCATGTCGCTGGTGATCCAGCGTGGCGCCGGACTGGCTGCGGGTTTCCCCGATGCCGCCTACGGCGAGGTCGAATGGCTCGACGACGCAGGCGATGTCTACGCCGCCGCCGACGTGGTGTTCGCGGTGCAGCCCCCGTCCCCGGCGCTGGTTTCGCGCCTGCGGCGGGGCGCGGCCCTGATCGGCGCGCTGGCGCCCTACCGCGAACACGCGCTGGTGCGGGCCTTGCGCGACGGCGGCATCAGCGCCTTCGCGCTGGAGCTGCTGCCGCGCACCACGCGCGCGCAGGCCATGGACATCCTGTCCTCGCAGGCCGCCGCGGCCGGCTACAAGGCGATGCTGATCGCCGCCGAGGCGGCCCCGAAGTTCTTTCCGATGCTGACCACCGCCGCCGGCACCGTGCGTCCCAGCAAGGTGCTGGTGATCGGCGCCGGTGTCGCCGGCCTGCAGGCGATCGCCACCGCGCGCCGGCTCGGCGCCATGGTCGAGGGCTTCGACGTGCGCCCGGAGACCCGCGAGCAGATCGAGTCGCTGGGCGCCAAATTCCTCGACCTCGGCGTCAACGCCGCGGGCGAGGGCGGCTATGCCCGCGAGCTGACCGCCGAGGAGCGCGCCCAGCAGCAGCAGGCGCTGGCCGCGCACCTCAAGGGCATCGACGTGGTGGTGACCACCGCGGCGGTGCCGGGCCGGGCGGCGCCGCGCATCGTCAGCGCCGCCATGGTCGCCGGCATGAAGCCCGGCGCCGTGCTGGTCGACCTGGCCGCCGAGACCGGCGGCAACTGCGAGCTGACCCGGCCCGGTGAAACCGTCGACCACGGCGGCGTGGCCGTGATCGGGCCGGTCAACCTGCCGGCGCGCACCGCCACCCACGCCAGCGAGATGTACTCGCGCAACCTGTTCACCTTCGCCCAGCTGCTGGTCCGTGAGGGTGCGCTGGCCGTCGACTTCGACGACGACCTGGTGGCCGGAAGCTGCCTCACCCACGACGGCGCGGTCCGCCACGCCGCCACCCGCGAGGCCCTCGGCAATGACTGACCTGCACCCGACGCAGCACGGCGGCCGCCGCGGCACCGCCCGGAGGACCGCCTGATGGACGGCTTCATCGCGCTCTACATCTTCCTGCTGGCCGCGATCACTGGCCACGTGATCATTTCCCGGGTGCCGGTGATCCTGCACACGCCGCTGATGTCCGGCTCGAACTTCGTGCACGGCATCGTCCTGGTCGGCGCGATGATCGCCCTGGCCCATGCCGATACCACGCTGGAACGCGCGATCGGCTTCGTGGCGGTGCTGCTCGGCGCCGGCAACGCGGTCGGCGGCTACGTGGTCACCGAGCGCATGCTGGAGATGTTCAAGTCCAGCAAGGGCAAGGAGGGCTGACGGTGGCCCTTCCCGGATTCCTCGACCTGCTGGCCAAGGCCAGCTACCTCGCCGCCGCGGCCCTGTTCATCCTGGGCCTGATGAAGATGGCTTCGCCGGTCACCGCCCGCAAGGGCATCCGCTGGGCCGGCGTCGGCATGGTCATCGCCACCGTGGTGACCTTCGTGGCACCCTCGACCTGGGGCGCGCACGGCATCGACACCACCAACCTGGTGCTGATGGTGGTGGCGATCGCGCTGTCCTGGGCGTTCTGGGCCTGGGGCAAGAAGGTGCCGATCACCGACATGCCGCAGATGGTCGCCATCTTCAACGGCATGGGCGGCGGTTCGGCGGCGGCGATCGGCGCCTATGCGCTGCTCAACGCCGCGACCTTTGGCGGCCCCTGCACGGCCGAGGCGATCGCCGCGCACGCCTGCCTGGACCGCACCAAGCTGGTGCTGGCGATCCTGGGCTCGCTGATCGGCGCGGTCGCCTTCTCCGGCTCCGTCATCGCCTGGGCCAAGCTGGACGGCCGTCTCGACCGTACCTTCCGGTTCGGCGGCCAGCAGCTGTTCAATGGCCTGGTGTTCCTGGCCAGTCTTGGCCTCGGTGCCTTCCTGGTCTACCAGCTGCAGGTGCCGGCGATCATCGCCTTCTTCGTGGTCGCCCTGCTGTTCGGCGTGCTGATGACGCTGCCGATCGGCGGCGCCGACATGCCCGTGGTGATCTCCTTGTACAACGCCTTCACCGGCCTGGCGGTGGCCTTCAAGGGCTACGTGCTGGGCAACGAGGCGCTGATCATCGCCGGTACCGTGGTCGGCGCGGCCGGCATGCTGCTCACGCAGCTCATGGCCAAGGCCATGAACCGGCCGATCAGCAACGTGCTGTTCTCCAACTTCGGCGGCGGCGGTCAGGCCCAGGAGATCAGCGGCAGCCAGAAATCGATCGAGGCCTCCGACGTGGCGGCGATGATGGCGTTCGCCGAACGCGTGGTGATCGTGCCCGGCTACGGCATGGCCGTGGCACAGGCCCAGCACAAGATCTGGGAGCTGTCGCGGCTGCTGATCGATCGCGGCGTCAAGGTCCGTTTTGCCATCCATCCGGTCGCCGGGCGCATGCCCGGGCACATGAACGTGCTGCTCGCCGAGGCCGGCGTGCCCTACGACCTGATCGTCGACATGGACGACATCAACCCCGAATTCGCGACCACCGACGTGGCCCTGGTGATCGGTGCGAACGACGTGGTGAATCCGGTCGCCCGCACCGATCCGGCCTCGCCGATCTACGGCATGCCGATCCTCGACGTCGACAGGTCGCGCAACGCCATCATCATCAAGCGCGGCAAGGGCCGCGGCTTCGCCGGCATCGAGAACGCCCTGTTCTACGCCGAGAACGCCCGCCTGCTGTACGGCGACGGCAATGCCGTGGCCGGCGCGCTGGTGTCAGAACTCAAGCAGCTGGAGACCTGACGGCACAGGGGCCCCGGGTCCGGACCGGCTGCGCAACGCCGGAGGACATCGCCATGGCCAGACCGCTCCGCTCCGTGCCGCCGCTCGCGGCGGTTCTCGCCTGCACCGGGCTTCATGCCGGCCTGCCGCCCGTGGCGGTCGACGTGCTGCTCAGCCAGGGCGACCCGCTGGCCGGATCCACGGTCGCCACCCTCAATCCTGTGTTCCCGGACGGCGAAGGGCGACCCGGGTCGCTGGTCGCCCTGGCCAACGGCAATCGCGCGATCTGGTACGACGGCGCGGTGGTCTTCGACAGCGGCGAAGTGGCCGGTTCGGTGCTCACCGGCGGCGAGGCGACCATCGGCATCGGCAACGACGGCGCCTTCGTGTACAGCCCCAACACGGACGGCGAGGACTCGGTCTGGACGCAGGCCGGCCTGCTTCTGCGCGGCACCGATCCGGCACCCGGCCTGCCCGGTCAGTTCACCACCTTCCACAGCCGGCCCTCGATGCTGCCCGATGGCCGCGCGGTCTGGGTCGGCGGCATCACCAACACGCAGGGCGGCAGCACCCAGGGGCGGGTCCTGTACCGGGCGACCACCACTGCGCCGTTCGCCTACGAGCCCCTGCTGAGCACCGGCGACATGGTCGGCGGTTTCGCGATCGGCACCACCGGCGTCGGCTTCCAGTACCAGATGAGCGACAGCGGCGAACATCTGGTGATGCTGCTGGTCCTGCAGACCGGCAGCGCGGCGAACGACACCGGGGTCTACCGCAACGGCGCCCTGGTGGCGCAGGAGGGCTCGCCGGTCGGGCCTTCGGCACCGGGCGAGAACTGGCAGAACTTCGCCGGTGTCGCGGTCAACGACAGCGGCGACTGGCTGCTGGCCGGCGATACCGACGGCGCTGTCGCCAGCGACGCGTTCCTGGCCTTCAACGGCGAACTTCTGGTGCGCGAGGGCGACCTTCTCGACGGCGAACTCCTGCCGGCCGGTTCGGCATTGCGCGCGATCGCGCTCAACAACAAGGGCCAGGCCCTGCACGCGTGGAACACGCCGGGCAACGTGCGCAAGCTGTTCTTCGCCAACGATGCCGGCCGCTTGCACGATTCCCTGCTGTTGCTGCGCACCGGCAGCGGCCTCGACCTGACCGGCGACGGCAGCACCGACGCCACCCTGGTCGACATCCTGGGCACCTTCACCACCACCACCGGGCTGAGCCTTGCCGAGGACGGGGCCATCTACATCCAGGCTTCCTACGACCAGGGCGGCAGCACGCGCACCTCGCTGCTGCGATTGGCCCTGCCCGACCGGCTGTTCCGGAACGGCTTCCAGGATCCCGCGCCGCGCTGAGGCGGCGCGGCGAGGCAATCCCTCATCCCCCGCTTCGCATCCGGCCCTGGGTTGCCGCGGTCTCAGGGCGGGGAGGGCGGCGGGCGCGGGCGGGCTGGGCCTGCGCGGAAGCCATGGCCAAAGGCGGCCGCCAGGGCCAGCCCGACGGCGATCATCGCCAGGTCGCTGCGCTCGAGCAGGCCGGCCAGCACCAGCCGGGCAAAGCCGATGCCGGTCCCGGCCAGCGATTCCAGCGGCGCCAGCCCCAGCACGCGGGCCACGTGGAAGGCGGCCAGGCCGTACAGGGCCAGGCCGATCACCACGGCGGTCAGGCCGGTGGCCCAGAGCAGGCCACGCAGGCCGCGACCGCCGAAGCTCGACACCGCCACGCCCAGGGTCAGGCCGGCGACCAGCGCCACTGGCGCGCAGGGCTGCCGGAATTTCAGCGCCATCAGCAGCCACAGGGCGGCCTCGAAGGCCACCAGCAGCACCCAGAACGGCCACAGCGAGGACAGCGGCACCGGGCCGGCTTTCCGTTCCGGGCCGGAGTGTTGGAAAATCACGGTCTGCATCCACCTTTCCGGCAAGTACGCCGCACCCGCGGGCATCGGCCCGCGGCGTGAGCGGCCAACGACACCGCCCTCCGCCCCTTCTGACCGGACGCCCGGACGGCATGACACCTTACAGCAGCACCAGCGAACCCTTCACCCTGCAGCGCGACTGCGATGCCGTCCTGGTGCCTGCCGGCGACGCCGTGCAGTTGCCGGCCGGGCAGGCGGGCTACATCACCCAGGCCCTGGGCGGCAGCTTCACGGTCTATGTCGAGGGCAACCTGTTCCGGATCGCCGGCGCCGACGCCGATGCCCTGGGCAAGCTGCCGCCGGTGCCCCCGGAACTGCCCGAGGGCGCCGACGACGGGGATGTCGAGCAGGTGGTCTGGCAGCAGTTGCGCACCTGCTTCGATCCGGAGATCCCGATCAACATCGTCGACCTGGGCCTGGTCTACGACTGCGAGTTGCGGCCGCGCGACGACGGCCGGCGCGATGTCGCGATCCGGATGACCCTGACCGCGCCGGGCTGCGGCATGGGCGAAGTACTGGTCGAGGAGGTGCGCGCCAAGGTCGAACTGGTGCCGACCGTCGCCGAGGCCGACGTCGAACTGGTGTTCGACCCGCCCTGGAGCCGGCACATGATGTCGGAGGCGGCGCGTCTGGAGACGGGGATGTTCTGATTCATGATGGGGACCAGGGACCAGGGACCAGGGACCAGGGACCAGGGACCAGGGACCAGGGACCAGGGACCAGGGACCAGGGACCAGGGACCAGGGACCAGGGACCAGGGGCCAGGGACCAGGGGCCAGGGACCGGGGACCAGGGACGGGTGACCGGTGGTCCCCAGTGACCAGGTGGCGGAGCCCGACTTGTCTCCCTTGTCCTGTGGGAGAGTGGCTGGGCGGAGAGGGTCGGCATTTGCCATGAGTTTTGTTGTTGCCGGCCCAGCAGCGCGCGCTGGCCGGGGCGGCTCTCTCCTGCGCCCCTGCCCCGCGAGCGGGGCAGGGAGTCGTGCGGTGCCGTCGCAATGTGGCACGCGCTGGGCAGGGGGCGGGCCTGGCTGTGGGGCGGCTGAGATGCGGCACCCCTCTTTTCCCGGCAACTCTGTTCCGGGCAAGGCGCGGCCGCTTCGCCGTACCGTTGTGGCGCGCCCCGCTCATTACGCGCCTTCCGGGTCGCCGATGTAAATCAATAGGTTGCGGTTCCGCGCCGGGGCCGTCCGGGCAGTCCTGCGGGCGGGCTCGCCGATGCCGGGCCGGTGCCTTCCGGCTCGCACCGTGGCGCGGACGGGCGAGGGCGATCCGGCGAAGGCGACGGCTGTCAGGTTTCGCACCGGAATTGCGTTAGTGTCTCCCAACAGGCGCTTTTCCGTCCCAGGGTGGGACGGGCGCCTGTCCGGCCCGCCGGCCGGATCCGACGCAAGAGAGGGGATACACAATGAATCGTCTGCAAGGTACCTGCGTGGGGCTTGTCGCCCTGCTGGGCGCCGCCGTCCTGCCTGTCGCCGCCGATCCGGCGCTGGACACCTGGCATGGTGGCAGCGTCGACGTCATCATCGCCGAGCCCGGTCCGGCGCTGGCCGGAATGGTCGAGTACGACGAGGACATGGCCGGTGTCCTGCCCAACACCGGCTGGGTCAACGTCTTCGGCTATGAGCTGCGCGGCCGCATCTCGCCCTATGCGTACACGACCTCCGCAACCACCGGCGCCCACTGGTGCACCGGCAGCGAGCGCTTCGCCGACTCCCGCATCGAGCTGCCCCACAACGCCAACATCACCTTCTTCCGCATGTGGGGTTTCGACAATTCCGCCGACCACGATGTCGCGGCGTTCCTGTTCGAATCCTGCCTGCCTAACCTGAGTGCTGGAAACCTGGTGAACACCGTGCTCCAGGAGATCACGTCGACCGGCACACCCGGTGCCTTCACCGTGACCAGCGAGCCGAACGCCGGGCCGACCAACCTGGAGACCTGCACCTACCACGTGCGCGTGCGCTTCGGGGTGGGCTGCGGTGGCGCCGGGCAGACCACGTTGCGCAAGCTGCGCGTCCAGTACACGCTGGCGCCGTAAGGAAGGAGCAGACATGAAGATCTCACATCTGGCCGTCCTGGCTCTGGCCAGCGCCCTGCACCTGTCCCCGGCGTTCGCCGACGAGGCCGCCATCGCCGCCATCCAGGGCTTCCACAACAACGAGTTCCGGCCCATCGTCGGCATGGCCGCGAACCCGGAAAACAACACCGCCGCCTATCGGGGCGGGTCGGGCAATACCGGCGCCTACACCTGCGCCAACACGGCTGCCGGCGGGGGCCGGGTGATCCGGTATCCGTTCACGGTGCCCGACGCTCGCGATCTGCAGTTCGTCCGCATCTGGGGCTTCAAGTCGACAGGAACCGCCGACACCACCCTGCGGGTGCGGCGCTCGTGCATGACCCAGGCTCAGGTCGACCCGACCACGGACATCCTGGGCTCCGTCAACATCACGTCCACGGACGGGGCGTTCAGCGCCTTCCTGAACCTGGCAAACGAATTGCCCAACAATCTCAACTGCCGCTTCTGGGCCGAGATCGAGTTCGGCTCGTCCGCGACGGCGTGCGCATCGGGCACCCAGGACCTGCGCATCGACCGGGTGCGCGTGCACAGCCTGCTGCGCGAGCGCATTTTCCGCGGCACCTTCCGTTCGTACACGCCCTGAGGAGGCCGTCATGAAGAACATCAAGAACCTCTGCGGGCTGACGATCGCCACGGCCCTGCTGGTCGGCCTGCCGGCCATGGCCGCGGAACCCGCCTACGAGTGGATCACCGATCCGGCCGAGCTGGCCGCCCGCGGCTTCGATGCGGATGCCCCGCCGATCAAGCGCCTGATCCCCGCCGAAGACAACCGTTCCTTCGAGGAGCGGCTGGCCGAGCGCCAGGCCATGGAAGACGCCATCAAGTCCTCGTCCGAGGTCGGTGGCCGCGCCGTGCGCTGGGCTGCGGTGCAGGGCAACGACTTCAAGTTCCTCAACGAGGGCGCCCTGTACAACGTGTCCAACTTCTGGTTGCACGGCCTGGCCGGTACGCCGAACCGGTTCGCGGATGCGCCGATCACCCTGCGCGACGACAAGCGGATCTCCTTCCTGGACGTGTGGACCAACGACACGAGCGCCGCCCAGGGCGTCGATGTCGCCCTGTACCGCACCTGCCATCCGGCCTTCACTGCGGGTACGCCCGATGTGACCGAGCTGGCCGTGGTCGAGGCCGGCGCCTTCAGCGGCGGCACCCGCTTCCAGTTCGTTTCGGTGCCTGGAATGGTCTACGTCGACAATCCGCTGTGCACCTATTTCGTGCGCGCGCGGTTCAGCGATTTCGACGCCGGCTCGAGCGTGCAGCTCCAGAAGGTCAGGGTGGTCTGGGCAGGCTGAGTCCGCCACGGTAGGCCTGGGCAGGCTTCTTCTGGGCTTGCCCAGGCACGCCCCGGGTCCGGCCATGTCCGTGCCCGATTAGGGGCAAGCGCCGTCCCGACGGCGCGGACAGCCCGAGAACCGGCCCGGATCCCCCCGGGCCGGTTTCGTTTCGGCGCCCTGGCGCCGGCAGGGCGACGCCGAGCCGGCATCGCCGGGTACGGTCGCGGCGCTATCATGGCGCCATGGAACTCAAACCCACCCAGAAGCGTTACCTGCGCGGCCAGGCGCACCATGTCCGTGCCGTTCTGCAGAGCGGTGCCAAGGGCATCACAGAGGCCTTCCTCGCCGAGGTCGGCGTCGCCCTGGACCAGCACGAACTCATCAAGCTGAAACTGGCCGCTGAGGACCGCCCGGCGCGGGCCGCGATGGTCGCCCAGGTGGCCGACGCCACCGGCGCCAGCGTGGTGCAGACCATCGGCCATACCGTGGTTCTTTTCCGCCGCAACCGCGACGAACCGAAGATCGCCCTGCCCGGATGAGCGGCCTGGTCATGGACACGCCCCGCGGCGATCGCGTGGTGCGCTGGGTCAGGCCGGACGCCATCGCGGTCGGCGGCCAGGAGCTGCGCGGCAGCTTCTCGGTGTCCGCCGACGGCCCGATCGAGGACTGGCCGGTGACCTCGGCCGACCACCTGGACGCCACCGACTTGGCCAGGCTGCTCGCGGGGCAGCCCGAACTGGTGGTCCTGGGCACCGGCGAGCGTCGAGCGAGCCTGGCGCCAGCCCTGCAGTACCAGGTGCTCTCGAAGGGCGTCGGCCTTGAAGTGATGGACAACGGCGCCGCCGCGCGCACCTACAACCTGCTCCTGGGCGAGGGCCGGCGCGTGCTGGCCGCCTTCATCCTTCCGGCGCCGGGCTGATCGCCATGGCCCGGTCGCGAAGCTCCGAGCGCTGGCTGCGCGAGCACTTCAAGGATCCCTTCGTGAAGAAGGCCCAGGCCGAGGGCCTGCGCTCGCGCGCCGCCTTCAAGCTGGAGGAGCTGCTCGAGCGCGATCGCCTGCTGCGTCCAGGCATGGTGGTGGTCGACCTGGGCGCCGCGCCGGGCGGCTGGTCGCAGGTCGCGGCGCGCGCCCTGGCCGGCCGCGGCCGGGTCGTTGCGCTGGACATCCTGGATATGGATGCGCTGCCGGGCGTCGAGTTCATCCGCGGCGATTTCCGCGAGGGTGCAGCCCTGGCCGCGCTGCAGGCGCTGCTGGGGCAGGACCGGGCCGACCTTGTGCTTTCCGACATGGCCCCCAACATGAGTGGCGTGGACCAGGTCGACCAGGCGCGCGCCATGCACCTTGCCGAGCTGGCCCGCGACTTCGCGCAGGACTGGCTGAAGCCGGGCGGTGCCTTTCTGGTCAAGCTGTTCCACGGGGTCGGTTTCGACGACTACGTGCGCGATTTGCGGCGGCGCTTCGACAAGGTGGTGGTGCGCAAGCCGGCGGCGTCCCGGGCGCGCAGTCCCGAGGTCTACGCCCTGGCGACCGGGCTGCGTCCCCGGGCTTCCTGAACGCCGTTCACTTGGGCCTCAGGGCCGGTCGCTTTAAAGTGGTGGAGTTTCCCGGCCCGTCGGGTCGCGGACAAGGTTCGTAGACCCGGCCGAACACCGCCGGGCCCTGGCGGCGCTCCCCGGCGCCGCCGCCAAGGCCGCCCTCGTCGGCGGCCGCGTTGGATGCGTCAGAACCATGAACGACATGAGCAAGAACCTGCTGCTGTGGATCGTCGTCGCCGTCGTGCTGATGGCGGTGTTCCGCAGCTTCACGCCGCCCGGTGCCGGCAGCCAGGAGCTGGCCTACTCCAGCTTCATCCAGGAAGTCCGCGATGGCCGGGTCGGCAAGGTCCTCATCGGCCAGGATGAGATCTCCCTGCAGGTCACCCGCACCGATGGCAGCCGCTACCGGGTCAATGCGCCGCGCCGGGACCAGGAGCTCATGAACGACCTGCTCGGCCGCGACAGCCGCATCGAGGTCACCCGGGAGACGCCGGAAAGCGGTCCGGGCCTGTTCGACATCCTGCTCAACTGGTTCCCCTTCATCCTGTTCATCGGCCTGTTGTTCTTCTTCATGCGCCAGATGCAGGGCGGTGGCGGCGGTCGTGGCGCGCTCAGCTTCGGCAAGTCGCGCGCCAAGCTGCAGGGCGAGGACCAGGTCAAGGTCACCCTGGCCGACGTCGCCGGCTGCGACGAGGCCAAGGAGGAGGTCGGCGAGCTGGTCGAGTTCCTGCGCGACCCCGGCAAGTTCCAGAAACTGGGCGGCAAGATCCCGCGCGGCGTGCTGATGGTCGGCCCGCCCGGCACCGGCAAGACCCTGCTGGCGCGCGCCATCGCCGGCGAGGCCAAGGTGCCGTTCTTCTCGATCTCCGGTTCGGACTTCGTCGAGATGTTCGTCGGCGTCGGCGCCAGCCGCGTGCGCGACATGTTCGAGCAGGCCAAGAAGCATGCGCCGTGCATCATCTTCATCGACGAGATCGACGCGGTCGGCCGCCACCGCGGCGCCGGCCTGGGCGGCGGCCACGACGAGCGCGAGCAGACCCTCAACCAGCTGCTGGTCGAGATGGACGGCTTCGAGGGCAACGAGGGCATCATCGTCATCGCCGCCACCAACCGTCCCGACGTGCTGGACCCGGCGCTGCTGCGCCCCGGCCGCTTCGACCGCCAGGTCGTGGTCGGCCTGCCCGACGTCAAGGGCCGCGAGCACATCCTCAAGGTGCACATGCGCAAGGTGCCGCTGGCCGAGGACGTGCAGCCGGCGGTGATCGCGCGCGGCACCCCGGGCTTCTCCGGCGCCGACCTCGCCAACCTGGTCAACGAGGCGGCGCTGTTCGCCGCCCGCGAGAACCACAAGGCGGTCACCATGGGCCACTTCGAGCGCGCCAAGGACAAGATCATGATGGGCGCCGAGCGGCGCTCGATGGCGATGAGCGAGGAGGAGAAGAAGCTCACCGCCTACCACGAGGCCGGCCACGCCATCGTCGGCCGCATCGTCCCCGAGCACGACCCGGTGTACAAGGTCACCATCATCCCGCGCGGCCGCGCGCTGGGCGTGACCATGTACCTGCCCGAGGGCGACCGCTACAGCTACAACCGCACCTACATCGAGAGCTTCCTGGCTTCGCTGTACGGCGGCCGCGTCGCCGAGGAGCTGATCTTCGGCGCCGACAAGGTCACCACCGGCGCCAGCAACGACATCGAGCGGGCCACCAAGATGGCGCGCAACATGGTCACCAAGTGGGGTCTGTCCGACACCATGGGCCCGGTGGCCTACGGCGAGAACGAGGACGAGGTGTTCCTGGGCCGCTCGGTGACCCAGCACAAGAGCGTGTCCGAGGACACCGCCAAGCGCATCGACGAGGTGGTCCGGGAGATCCTGGACCGCGCCTACCAGCGCACCCGGACCATCCTCACCGACAACATCGACAAGCTGCACCTGATGGCCGATGCCCTGCTGCAGTACGAGACCATCGACGCCACCCAGATCGACGCGATCATGGATGGCCGCTCGCCGCCGCCACCCAAGGATTGGACCGACTCGCCGCCACGCGGCAAGGGCAAGCCCGGCGCCGATGGCGACAGCCCCGGGCCGGCGGTCGGCGAGCCCGCGCCGCAGACGTGACCGCCTGCCGACGCGTGGTCCGCGTCCGGCGGCCGGCCGGGCGTCAGGGGCGGGACGGCCGGCCGATGGTCGGATGCCGCGTCGGCACGCCCCGCGCGCTGTCGCGGACCTGAGGCGGGGACCGGCTCGGCATGGCCGGCGGCGGGGGCGTGGAGCGGCTGCTGGCCCTGGTGCTGACCCGGGCCGCCGCCGGACTCGGTGGCGCCCTGGCCGGCGTCGGCCTGGTGCATCTGGTACTGGCGGCCAACCTGTGGGGGGTGCCGGTGCTGGTGGTCGGCCTGTGGCTGCTCTGGTCCGGCATACGCAAGGCGGCAAGCATCGACTGAACCCCGCCGCCGCCGCGCGGCCGCGCAAGCCAGGAAGCCATCGCATGACCGATTTCGATCCCCGCGTGACCGTGCTCGACTGCGCCGGCCGGCCCCTGGTGCTGGATCGTCCGCGGGTGATGGGCATCGTCAATGTCACGCCCGACTCCTTTTCCGATGGCGGTCGGCACGCCGATGCCGCGGCGGCGATCGCGCACGGCCTGGCCCTGGTCGCCGAGGGCGCCGACCTGCTCGATGTCGGCGGCGAGTCGACCCGGCCCGGCGCGGAAGCGGTGCCGGTCGAGGAGGAACTGCGCCGGGTGCTGCCGGTGGTCGAAGGCCTGGCGGCTGCAGGCACGGTGCCGGTCAGCATCGACACCAGCCGGCCGGAGGTGATGCGTGCGGCGGTCGCCGCCGGTGCCGGCATGATCAACGACGTGCGCGCCTTGCGCGGCGAAGGCGCCCTGGATGCCGCAGCGGCGCTGGGTGTGCCGGTCTGCCTGATGCACATGCAGGGCGAGCCGGACTCGATGCAGGAGGCGCCCCACTACGACGACGTGATCGCCCAGGTGCACCGCTTCCTGGCCGAGCGGGTGTTCGCCTGCGAGATGGCCGGCATCGACCGGCGCCGCATCGTGCTCGACCCGGGCTTCGGCTTCGGCAAGACGCTGGAGCACAATCTGGCCCTGCTGTCGGGCCTGGACCGTTTTTCCGACCTGAAACTGCCGATCCTGGCCGGGCTGTCGCGCAAGCGCATGATCGGCACCCTGACCGGCCAGGACGACCCCGCGCAGCGCCTGCATGGGTCCGTGGCTGCCGCGGTGCTGGCTGCCGAGCGCGGCGCCCGTATCCTGCGCGTCCACGATGTCGCCGCCACCGTCCAGGCGCTCGCCGTCCAGACCGCGCTGGCCGCGGCAGCCGCCGACCTGCCCAGGCGCACCGCCGCTGCCGCGCCCGCGATCCGCTGGCCGGACGAGGATTGAGGGAGCGGGGAGCAGGGGAAAGGGAGCAGGGAACAGAGCGCGACGGACCCGGGCGCCATCCACCCGGGCGCCACCCACGCTGCAGCCTTGCCCCCCCCGCGTTTCGCTGGCTGCCTGCCGATCGGCACGACTGCCCGTCACCTCGAGTCCCCGACCCCCAGCTCCCTTTCCCCTGCTCCCTGCTCCTCGACTACCATCGCGCCATGGCACGCAAATACTTCGGAACCGACGGCATCCGCGGCCGGGTCGGGCAATGGCCGGTCACCGCGGAGTTCATGCTCAAGCTGGGCTGGGCCGCCGGGCGGGTGCTGGGCAACGGCGCCGCGGCGCCGCTGATCGTGATCGGCAAGGACACCCGCATCTCCGGCTACATGTTCGAGGCTGCGCTGGAAGCCGGGCTGGTCGCAGCGGGCGCCGACGTGCGCATGCTCGGACCGGTGCCGACGCCGGCAGTGGCCTACCTGACCCAGTCGCTGCGCGCTTCGGCGGGCATCGTCATTTCCGCCTCGCACAATCCCTATCAGGACAACGGTATCAAGTTCTTCTCCGCCGATGGCGAGAAACTGGCCGATGCCGTGGAAGTGGCCATCGAGGCCGAACTGGAGAAGCCGTTCGAGACCGTGGAGTCGGCACGACTGGGCAAGGCCGCGCGCGTCGAGGATGCCGTCGGCCGCTACTGCGAGTTCGTCAAGGGCACGGTGCGCGAGGACCTCAACCTGCGCGGCCTGCACATCGTGCTCGACTGCGCGCATGGCGCCACCTACCAGGCGGCGCCCCGGGTGTTCCGCGAACTGGGCGCGCGCCTGACCTTGATCGGCGACGCCCCCGATGGCCTCAACATCAACCACCAGGTGGGCTCGACGGCGCCGCAGGCGCTGGCCCGCCAGGTGCTGGCGGTGGGCGCCGACCTCGGGATCGCCTTCGATGGCGACGGCGACCGGGTGCAGATGGTCGATGCCACGGGGCGGCTGGTCGACGGCGACGACATCGTGCACGTGCTGGCCTCGCGCTGGCATGACACCGGCGAGCTGTCCGGTCCGGTGGTCGGCACCCTGATGACCAACTACGGCCTGGAACAGGCGTTCGGGCGCGCCGGCATCGAGTTCCTGCGCACCGATGTCGGCGACCGCCACGTGCACCGGGCGCTGGTCGCGCGGGGCGGAACCCTGGGCGGCGAAGCCTCCGGCCACATCCTGTGCCTGGACCGGGCCAGCACCGGCGACGGCATGGTCAGCGCCCTGGCGGTGCTCGAGGCGCTGGCCGACAGCGGACGCACCCTGGCGGAAGCCGCCGGCGGCTGGACGCGCTATCCGCAGACCACGGTCAATGTGCCTGTCACCGGCAACGCCCGGGCCCTGGTGGCCTCGGCGTCGGTGGAGGCCGCACGTGCGGCCGCGGAGCAGCAACTGGCCGGCCGCGGCCGGATCGTGCTGCGACCTTCCGGAACCGAGCCGGTGGTCCGGGTGACGGTCGAGGCGGCCGATCCCGAGGAAGTGCGCGCAGTGGTCACCGGGCTCGCCGCGGCGGTGCAGTCGGCGGCCTGATCCCCTTCCGGCTTGACCCCGGTCAAGTCGGGCGGCCGGGGCCGATGGCCTACAATCGGAGCCGTTCCCGGACGTCCGCCGGGCGCCTTCCGTCCCCGCACGCATGAGCCACCACGTCCCCACCCTGGATATCCGCCGCTACGACACCGACCGCACGGCGTTCGTGCGCGAGCTGGGCGAGGCCTACCAGCGCTTCGGCTTCTGCGGCATCAGCGGCCACGGCATCGATCCGGCGCTGCTGTCCGGCGCCTACGATGCCTTCCAGCGCTTTTTCGCGCTGCCCGCCGAAGTCAAGATGAAGTACCACGTGCCGGGCAGCGGCGGCGCGCGCGGCTACACGCCGTTCGCCATCGAGACCGCCAAGGACTCGCAGTACCCCGACCTCAAGGAGTTCTGGCACATCGGCCGGGAGATCCCGCGCGATCACCGCCATGCGCAGGTGATGCCGGCCAACCTCTGGCCGGACGAGGTGCCGGGTTTCCGCGAGCACGGTTACGGCATGTACCAGGCACTCGACGCGCTGGGCGTGCGCGTGCTGCGCGCGCTGGCCCTGCACATCGATCTGCCCGAGCACTGGTTCGACGACAAGGTCGACCTGGGCAACTCCATCCTGCGGCCGATCCACTATCCGCCGATCCAGACCGAGGACGTGCCCAACGTCCGCGCCGGCGCCCATGAAGACATCAACTTCATCACCCTGCTGGTCGGCGCCAGCGCCGCCGGGCTGGAACTGTTGAACCGAGACGGCGAGTGGCTGCCGGTGACCACCCAGGGCGACACCATCGTGGTCAATATCGGCGACATGCTTCAGCGTCTGAGCAACCACGTGTATCCCTCGACCACCCACCGGGTGGTCAATCCCAGGGGCGATGCGGCGCGCCAGCCGCGTTATTCGATTCCGTTCTTCCTGCACCCGAATCCGGACTTCCTGATCCGGACTTTGCCGGGCTGCATCACGGCCGACAACCCGGACCGCTATCCCGAGCCGATCACCGCCCACGACTACCTGATGGAGCGTCTGCGCGAGATCCGTCTGGTCTGAGCGCCGGCGGCACGGCACGGGCACATCACTCCTGGGGTCCTCACTGGCGCCCCGTCCACGCAGCCAGGCCGCCGCGTTCCCCAGGGCCAAGCGCGTGCCGCCAGTGCGACGGCACCGCACTTCTCCCTTCCCCGCGGGCGGGGCCTGATTGGCGTCGTGCCTCAGTCCAGGATCGGGACCAAGGGCCAGGACTCGGTAAATATGTTCGGTAAGCGGAGCGCGCTGAGCTCCCCTCTCCCTGTGGGAGAGGGGCCGGGGGAGAGGGTCGGGGCTTGCCATGATCTGCATCGTTGCCGGCTCAGCGGCGTGCGCTGGCCGGGGCGGCCCTCTCCCCCGCCCCTCCCCCGCAGGGCGGGGGAGGGGCGAAGTGCGGTGCCGTCGCACCGGCGACACGCCGCCTGGCAGCGGGCTGAGACACGATGCTGATCAGGTATCGGAGAGGAGTCGTGGGAGAGGGCCGGCACTTGCCATGATCTGCATGGTTGCCGGCCCAGCGGCGCGCGCCGGGCCGGCATCGATGCAGCGCCTGGTCGGAGTCGGCCCTGCACGCCCGGCTTGTCGCGCCCGGGCAAAGGCGTGGCTGACGTCAGCGTGGTGTCGCAGGCGGAGCGGGCTGCAGGGTCAGGCGCCAGCGTGCCGGCCCCGGCGCCAGGGGTGTGGCCTCGCCGCGCTCCCAGTGGTCGTGGCCGGCGCCGTACCAGGGTGCCAGCGGATGGCCGGTCTGCCCGCCCGGCATGTGCATCAGGCCCGCCTCTTCGCGGCCGGGGGCGACCACCATCCGCTGCGAGGCGCCGAAGCTGGGCCCCTGCACTCTCGGCACATGGTTGTCGCCGGGCAGCGGCGTCGCCGGCATCGACAACAGGCCGGCCAGCCAGCCCGGCATGGCCATGGCCAGCGGGTGGCGGATGCGCGCCGTGTTGGCTTCGCCCCAGGTGCGCGCGGCCAGTCCGCCGGGCCGGGCGTCCAGTTCCTCGGCGACAGCCCGGGCCGCGTCGAGCAGCAGGCCGTCCCAGTCGTCGTGGGGCGGCGGCAGCAGGTGCGCAGGGCGGACCTCGAGGAGCTGCCGGACCAGGCCCTCGGTCTGGCCCAGGCGCGGCCAGCGGAACTCCGGGTCGATCGATCGCAGCGGCGCCGCCAGCCCGTCGAGCACGGTGTCGTGGACGCGGGTCCGGAAGGCGCGGACCAGGCGGTAGGAGACACTGTCGGTGCAGGCGCAGCCATCCCAGACCTCGACCTGCGTGGCCAGCGCGGCCAGCGCCGGATCGCCGCCGCCATCGCCGATGCGGGTGCGCAACAGGCGCCACCAGTCGGTCATCAGGATCGCCTGGTCGTCGAGCTGGATCGCCAGCAGGTCGGCTTCGCGATGGCGTTCGCTGGCGGCCAGGCGGTCGCGGATCTGCGCGCCTCGGGCGCCCAGGTCATAGCCGCCGTCGCCGATCAGGGCGAGCGCCTCGTCGCCCATCACGCGGGCGTTCGCTGTCCAGATCCGGCCGTGCGGCGGGTCGACCACGCGTGGCTGCTGGTTGGCGGGCAGCCAGCCCTGCCAGAGATCGCCGGCGAGCTGCGCGCTGTCCAGCACCCGGGCCGGGTCGCGGTCCGGCGGCCGTGCCGGGATGCGACCGGCCAGGATCCATCCGACCCGCCCTGAGGCATCGCCGGCGACCAGGTTCTGCGCCGGGATGCCGGCCTCGGCGGCGATCGCCATCGCCTGGTCCAGGTTGCCGGCATGGGCCAGGTCGAGCAGGCGGGTGTTGACCGCGCCCGGCCGATGGGCGGTCCAGGCCACGGCCAGCGGCTGGCCGGTGTCGTCCTCGCCGATCACCGGGCCCCATCGGGACTCGAGCACCTCCAGCGTCTCGTCGGCGCCGCCACGCACCGACAGCGTCTCGAGGTGCCGGTCCAGCGGCTGCCAGCCATCGGCATCGCGGTAGCGCAGCGGATCGTCGGGGTCCAGGCGCAGACGGACCAGGTCCAGCCAGTCGCCATAGCTGTTGGTGAAGGCCCAGGCGACCTTGCCGTTGCTGCCGACCACCATGGCCGGCACGCCGGGCAGGGTGACGCCATCCAGGCGCACCGCCTGGCCGGATTCGTTCCACGTCAGCCGGGCGCGATACCAGATCGACGGCACCCGCAGGCCCAGGTGCATGTCATTGGCGACCAGGGCCGCGGTGCCGCCGGTCAGCCAGCCGGCCACCGCGAAGTTGTTGCTGCCGGGCAGCGCCAGGTGCTGGTCGTCGGCGCTTGCCGGTCCGGCGCTGGCCGGCAGGGCGCGCAGATCGAGCAGGTCGGCAGTCGGAACCGGTGGGTCGGGCAGGACCGTGCCGTCGAGGGCGGCATCCAGCGGGGTGCCCGGCCGGACGATGAAGTCGTATACCCCGGGCGGCAGGTGGCGGTAGGCGAAATCCAGGGTGCGCTCGCGGCGGTTGCCGGCATCCTGCAGGTCGAAGAACATCGCGACCACGGCAAGCAGGCTGTCCTCAGTCTTCCAGGGCTGCGGTTGCTGGCGCACCAGCAGATAGGGCCAGGGCCGCACCCGCAGCTGCGCCAGGCCTTCATTCACGCCGTCGGCATAGGCCTGCAGACGGGCACGGTCGGTGGGACCGAGCGCCGCCACTGCCTGCCTCATGCGCGCCCGGAACCGGTGCACACGATGCCGGCGATCGATGGGCAGGGCCGCGCTGCCGAGCAGGGCGGCCAGCTCGCCTGCGGCTGCCCGGCGCGATAGGTCCATTTCGAAGAAGCGCTCCTGGCCATGCAGCCAGCCCAGGCTGCGTGCCAGGTCTTCGGCATCGGCGGCGTCGACTGTGGCCACGCCCAGGGCGTCGCGCTCGATACTCACGGCGGCCTTGAGGCCAGGCAGCCGGTGCTCCCCGGAGCGCGCCGGCAGGCTGCCGCGCAGGGCCAACCATCCAGCCAGCAGGCCGGCCAGTCCCAGCACGAGCAGCAGTGCAAGCAGTCGGGCCAGCAGGCGTGGCAGGCGTCTGGACATCAGCGGATCCCCGGGCGTGGAAGGCCCGATGGTAGGTGCCAGGGACGGGGGGTGCCAGTCCGGGCCTGACCTCTGCGGTCCGGCCGCTGTGCCGATGTGGGTGCGACCTTTCCGGCCTGTGGGCGACCCGCCAAGACGCGCTCAAACGGCAAGCAAAACAGGTGGAATGTGAAGGATGCCTCCTATGTGCTGTGAGTGAATTCCGTTAGCATGTGCGCATCGGCCGGGGAGGGCTGGTAGTGGACGTCGCGGCAAAGGCACAAAGCGTGACGATGCCCGATCTGGCCGGGCTGGTTGCGCGCGTGGTGGCTGGCGATCGCCGGGCCGAGGTCGAGCTGGTCGACTGCTTCAGGCGTGGCGTGGCGGTGCTCGCGCGCAGGCACTGCCGGCCGCTCGACCCCGCTGCCGACGACATCGCCCAGGATGTGCTGATGGCGATGCTCGAGCGCGTGCGCGCCGGCGCCATCAAGGAGCCCGCGGCCTTGCCCGCCTATCTGCGCACCGCCGTGGTGCACGCCGCGGCCGCCCGCTACCGGCCGCGCCGCGAACAGGCGCTCGACGGCCCCGATCGCATCGGCGAGCGGCTTGCCGACGAACACGCCGACCCTGCGGCGAGCCTGGCCGCCGGGCAGCTTGGCGCGGCCATCGCCAGCCTGCTCGGCGAGCTGACGGTGCCCAGGGATCGCGAGCTGTTGCGGCGCTTCTACCTGCTCGAACACGACCGCGACGAGGTCTGTGCGGCACTGGGCATCGATCCCGGGCACTTCCACCGGGTCATCCATCGGGCCCGGCAGCGTTTCGGCGAGATACTGGCCCGCCATGGCCTGGGCGCCGGTCCAGGCTGAACCGATGGCAACCTTGATGGGATACCCGATGCCCGACCGCCTCCTTACCCGTCATGAACCGCACGTCGCAGCGAGGGCTGGAGGGTGAGCCAGCCCGATGCATCCGCACCCATGACCGCCTGGATTGAGCAGGCGTGGCTGCAGCGCTACCTCGACCGGGCCCTGGATGCCGAGGAACAGGCATGGTTCGAGACCTACCTGCTGGCCCATCCGCATCTCGTCGAGGCCGTCGAGGCGGACACCGGCCTGCGCGATGCCCTTGCCCTGGCCGGCGACATGGAGGGCACGGCCGGAGGCGGCGATGCGGGTGGCGACGATGGTCGGCCCGGCCCGCCGACCAGGCCTTCCGTGATCCGCTCGCGCCCACCGCCGCGCCGCGGCTTGCCGCCCTGGCTGGGGCTGGCCGCCGGCCTGCTGCTGGGCCTGGGCCTGGCCGCGCTGTGGCCGTCCGCGTCCGGGCCGGCCTCCGGCCTGGCCAACCCGACCCGGATCGTCTTCGACACCTTGCGCGGCGCGCACTCGCCGCCGCACGTCGAACCGGGCGATCCGGCCTCGCCCTGGCTGCTTGTCGAGGTGCCGGTGCCGCCCGGCTCGCGCATCGAGTCGGTGCGGCTGGAGGGCGGCGATCGGTCCGCTTCGTTCGGTCCGGTAGCGGCGACGCCGGATGGTTTCGGGCTGCTGTTGCTCGACGCCCGAGCATCGGGGTTGCTGATCGTGGACTACCTGAATGGTGAGGACGGTAGGAGCGAAGCGCGTTTTGAACTGCCGAGACGGCCCTGATCGATCCTTGTCGTCGGCATGTTTCGTGATCGGTTGATGAGTGGAGTACGCACCGTGCCGGCGTGACAACTGCCCCGCCTCGGCAGCCATGGCCATAGCAAAGGGAGAAACCAGGATGAAGCAGGAACTCTACGACGTCTTCGAGGGGCAAAACTCAAAGGGAAAGACCGTTGCAAAGCTTGATCAGGCCAATCTGGAAAGGCTGCTGAAGGGCACGTACCGGATCCACAAGAAAGGTAGGCGCTGGATCCAGCGCTGCGATTGGGTACGCATCTACGAGCGAGCACCGAACGGTCCATGGGCTGTCCGCATCGATCACCGCGACGGCTCAACACTCGATTTTCCCGTCCAGGTCGGGTCGAAGGACGGGGTCCCACTCTGGTTGCATGGAGGCGTCCGGAACCTGTTCGAGGCATACGTGTTCGTGATGGCCACCGGGCAGACCACCGCACAACGGAGTTGTGCCCGGATCTGGGTCGCAATGTTCGATCCGGCCTCATCCACAGCACGTCCACCCACCTACATCTATCGCAGCACTACTGGCGAGTCGAGCGAGCCAGTCATGCCCTGCGGGCTTGAGTTCCCGACGATGGAGAGTCGGATGGAGGACGCGGACGGGGGGCCTCGGATCACGCAGGACGACGAAGCCGAGGGCTACCACGAGGACTGAGTCGCTGCGATGTACCTGGCTGCCCTGCTAGCGACGTCGGCGGCGGTCTCGGAGCCCGCGCTCCATGTCGATCTGGAGTGCGCGCCGGGTGGCGCCGAGCCGGTGGTTCTGGCGTTGCGCGCGACCACGCAGGTGCGTTTCGCACAGGTCCCGCCGGGTGCACTGTGGGAGGTCGAGGAGGCCGGCATCGAGCTGATCCTGCACGGCAGTGCCGTGCCGGGCGCTCCCCCTCAGGAGCAGGGCGTGGCGGTGGGTCAGCGGCCGCCGCGCTATGGCCTGGCGATGGGCCAGGCCCTGCCGGGCCAGACCCTGGAGATCGCCGCGGTGTCCCCCGGGCCGGACGTGCGGGGCTTCGTGCGGCTGTATTGCGCACCATCGCCGGTGCGGGTCGCCGAGGCGGCCTGCCTGGCCGACAGCGCGGCCTTCACCGAGGCGGCCCAGGCGGTTGCGATGGCACCCGGACTGCCCGGCCGCTGCGCCGCGCTGGCGCTGCATCTGGCCGGCGCCCTCTCGCAACGGGGCAACGACCAGGCGCTGGCCTATGGCCACTACCAGGCGGCAATGCGGGCCTGGCAGGCGCTGGATGATCCGGTCCGCGCCGCTGCCGCGCAGCTGGGTCAGGCGGAGGTGGTCTGGCGCCAGGGCGACCATGTCGCCTCGCTGCAACTGGCGGAAGCCGCCGGCCAGGCAGCGCAGGCGCAGGGCGTCGACTACCTGGCAACGCGCGCCCGCAGCCAGTCCTGCCTGGCCCTGCGCGGCGTCGGTCGGCTGGCCGAGGGGCTGGCCTGCCAGCAGGCGGTCCTCGAGCGCTTCCTGGCCTTGTCCGAAACCAGCGAGGCCGTGGGTGCGGTGCTGTCGGCCGCGGCCATGGCGCGCGAGGACGGGCGCCGCGATCTGGTTGCCGGCCTGGCCGCCCGGCTGGCCGAGGTCGACGAATCCGCCCTGACCCCGATGATGCGCGGACGCCTGCACCACCTGCGTGCCGGACTGGCGCTGGATGACGGATTCCCGCAGGCGGCGCTGGCCGCGCTGGTCCGGGCGATGGACGAGTTCGACGCGATTCCCTCGCCGCAGTGGCAGGCGGCCAGCCTGCTGCTGGCGGCGCGGGTGAATGCCGCCTTCGGGGGCCGTGGCGAGGCGCAGTATCTGGCCCGCGCCGCGGCCGATGCGTTCCGGGCGATCGCGATGCCCGAGCGCGAGGCCGGCGCCCTGCTGCTGCTCGCGCAACTGCATGCGGAGGCGGGCGATGCCGGGCAGGCGCTGCAGGCGGCCGATGCCGCGGCGGCGCGCTATGCCCAGGCGGCGCGTCCGCAGCTCAAGCTGGCCGCGGCCATGACCGGCCTGTTGGCGGAGCCGACGCCGGCTCGCCTGGTTGCCTTCCGGGCGCTGCTCGAGGGTGCGTTGGAGCGACCGCCGCGCCTGCAGTTCGACCTGGCGCTGGCGCAGGCCAGGGTGGCACTGGTCGCCGGCGATGTCCGTCACGCGCAGGCACAACTGGCCGGCCTGCCCGGGCAGGTGCCGGACCTGGGGCGCTGGATCGCGCTGGTGGAGACGCAGGCCCGCGTGGCGCTGGCCGAGGGCGAGCGCGCGCAGGCCCAACGCATCCTCGAGTCGGCGATCGCGCGCGTGCAGGGCATGGTCGACGGGATCGGCGATGCCTCGTTGGCGCACCTGGCGGCACGTCGGTTGCAGCGGTTGTCGCGGCTGTGGATCGACGCCCTGCCGACGGGTCCGGCCGATGACCCGGTGCTGGTCGCGCGGGTCGGCCACACCCTGCTGGCAACCGACCCCTTCGCCCGCCTGGCAAGATCCGCGCCGGCCGCGCCGGGCGGTGCGCCATCCGCCGATGCCGTGCGCACTGCCCTGTTGCGGCGCCTGCTCAGCGAGGCGATGGAGGATGCCGGCGATGAGGCGGATCCGCTGGAGATGGCAGAGATCCAGCGCCTGCTCTGGTCGCCGGCTTCGTCGGCAGGGTCATCCCCGGATGCCACCGCCGCGGTCTGGAGCGCGTTGCTCGATCGCGCCGCGGCCGGCGACACGGTGCTGCTGCTTGGCCTGGGCGAACGCCAGGGGGTGACCCTGGTGTTGTCCGGTGGGCATGCCCAGGTGCTCGTCCACGAGGATGCGCCGGTGGCAGCCGCGCTGGCCAGGACGCTGCGCGGTCGCCTCGAGGACCGCAGCGTGCCCGTGGATGCGATCGAGGACGTGGCGAGCGAGCTCTCGTCCAGGCTGTTCGCTGGCGCCAGCGACGCACCGCCGGCCCGCCTGCTGGTCTGGACGGACGAGCGCCTGGCCCAGGTGCCGCTTGCGCTGCTGGTCTGGCCCGGCCAGCCAAGGCCGATGGTGGAATCGACCGCAGTCAGCCGGCTGCTTCCCACTCAGCCCGGCGGGATGGCGAGGGGCGCGGCGGCAGTGGTCAGCCACGTTCGGGTGCTGGTCGCCGGCGAAGGGGGCAGGGCGGCGGCGGGACTTCCCGCCTTGCCCGTCGCCGCACGGGAAGACCGTCTGGTCGCCGCGGCAATGCCCGAGGTCGCCGTAAGCGCCGACGGTCTCACCGAACAGGGCCTGTTGCAGGCACTCGCCGAGCCAGGCGGCTGGGTGCATGTCGCCGGCCATGGCGTGGTCCATCCAGGCATGCAGGGCATGGCCGGGCTGTGGTCGGCATCGGGACCGGACGAGCCGCGCGCCTTCATCAGCTGGCTGGCCCTCGTCGGCAAACGTCTTCCTGCGGCACTGGTGGTGCTCAATGCCTGCCATCTGGGCGAAGGCGGCCAGGCTGGCGACGGCCAGGCGGCCAGTTTCGCCGCGGCGCTCAAGGCCGCGGGTGCCGGTGAGGTGGTCGCGGCGATGTGGCCGGTCAGCGATGCCGCCGCCTCGGTGTGGGTGCCGGCCTTCTACGGTGCGCTTGCCGGACCGGCCGGGGACGCCGCCGAAGCGTTGCGCACCGCGCAGCGCGCGCTGCGCGACAGTCGCGCGTTCCGGCACCCGTGGTACTGGGCGTCGCTGGTGCACTGGGCATCGCCGTGACCGCCAGCCGGGCATGGGCCCTTGCGCGCCGACAGCCAACCTGCTCCACTTCCGGCCATGACGTGCCAGCGCGCCCCCCTGCGATCCGCCGCCCCGCTGCGGTCCGCGAACAATCGCAACGCCAATAACGGCTGCCCCAGGGGCGGGCCCGGCGTGTAGCGCGTTCCGCAAGGACGCACGATCCCCCGGAAGGCCCGCCCAGTGCGGGCCTTCCGCGTTTTTCACCCCTAGCAATCCACGCGGCAGACAGGAGCAACCCCGGCATGTGTTCCATCCTCGGCATCTTCGGGCTGCGGCCCGGCGAAGACCTGGCGGCGCTGCGCCGTCAGGCGCTGGCCAGCTCGGCACGGCAGCGCCATCGCGGCCCGGACTGGAGCGGCGTGCACGTCGATCCCGGCGCCCTCCTGGTCCACGAACGCCTGGCCATCGTCGATCCGGCCGGCGGTGCGCAGCCGTTGCGCTCGGCGGACGGCGAACTGGTGCTGGCGGTGAACGGCGAGATCTACAACCACCGCGAACTCGAGCGTGGGCTGTGCACGCCCTACGCCTTCCAGAGCGGTTCGGACTGCGAGGTGATCAATGCGCTGTGGCGCGAACTGGGGCCAGCCCTGCTGCCGAAGCTCAACGGCATCTACGCCTTCGTGCTGTGGGACGCCGGCCGGCAGCGCTGGCTGGCCGCCCGCGATCCGTTCGGCGTCTGCCCGCTGTACTGGGGCACCGATGCCGAGGGCCGGCGTTGGCTGGCCTCGGAGATGAAGGCCCTGGTCGGCGTCTGCGCCGACATCGCGCCGTTCCCGCCCGGGCACTGCTACGACAGCGCCACCGGCGAGCTCACCCGCTTCTGGCAGCCGGGCTGGCGCGAGCACGCTTCGGTGGCCGGCCAGGCGGTGCCACCGCCGGTGCTGCGCGAGGCCTTCGAGCAGGCTGTGCACCGGCAACTGATGACCGATGTGCCCTACGGTGTGCTGCTGTCCGGGGGGCTGGACTCGTCCCTGGTCGCCGCCTGCGCGGCCCGCTTCGCCCGCCGGCGCGTCGAGGAGGACGATGCCGCCGAGGCCTGGTGGCCGCGCCTGCACAGCTTCGCGATCGGGCTGCATGGCTCGCCCGACCTGGCCGCCGCGCAGGTGGCGGCCGAGGCCCTGGGCACCGTGCACCACGGCTTCACCTACCGCTTCGAGGAGGGCCTGGACGCCATCGACGAGGTGATCCGCCACATCGAAAGCTTTGATGTCACCACGGTGCGCGCCTCTACGCCGATGTACCTGCTTGCGCGCCGGATCAAGGCGATGGGCGTGAAGATGGTGCTCAGCGGCGAGGGCAGCGACGAGCTGTTCGGCGGTTACCTGTACTTCCACAAGGCGCCCGACGCGCGGGCCTTCCACGAGGAATGCGTGCGCAAGCTCGACGCCCTGCACCAGTTCGACTGCCTGCGCGCCAACAAGGCGATGATGGCCTGGGGTGTCGAGGCGCGGGTGCCGTTCCTCGACCTGGACTTCGTCGAGGTGGCGATGGCCATGGACGCCACCGCAAAGATGACCAGCCCCGGCCGCATCGAGAAGGCGGTGCTGCGCGAAGCCTTCGCCGGGGTCCTGCCCGACGCCATCCTGTGGCGGCAGAAGGAGCAGTTCAGCGACGGCGTCGGCTACGGCTGGATCGACGGCCTCAAAGCCCATGCCGATGCCCAGGTCAGCGATGCGCAGATGGCGGCTGCCGCCAGCCGCTTTCCTGTCAATCCGCCGGCCAGCAAGGAGGCGTACTGGTACCGCACCCTGTTCGAGCGGCACTTTCCCGGCGAGGCCTGCGCGCGCACGGTGCCGGGCGGTCCGTCGATCGCCTGCTCGTCCCCTGCGGCGATCGCCTGGGACCCGGCGTTCGCCGCCGCCGCCGACCCGTCCGGTCGGGCGGTGGCCGGCATCCACCAGGCCGCCGTGGCGGCGTCGCCCGCATGAGCGCGATCGGCCTGCCGGTCAGCCCACGCCGGGGGGCATGAAGAAGCCGTTGAGCTTGTTGCCATCCAGGTCGCGGAAGTAGCCGGCGTAAAAGCCTTCCGGGCGCGGGCCGGGGGCGCCCTCGTCGACCCCGCCCAGGGCCAGCGCCCGGGCGTGCAGGGCATCGACCTGGGCCGGCGAGGCGCAGGCGATGGCGATCATGGTGCCATTGCCGGCGCTGGCCGGACGGCCGTCATGCGGCGTGAGCACGCCGAACAGCGGACGCGCGAAGTCCGCGCCCCAGGCCGAACCCTGCTCGCCCCATTCCATCAGCCGGCCGATGCCGATGCTTTCGAACAGTGCGTCGTAGAAGGCGCGGGCGCGCTCCAGGTCGTTGGTGCCGAGGCAGGTGTAGGCGATCATCTTGGGGCTCCAGTGGCACGGCGGGGCGCGGGCGCGCGGGGTGCTGCGCCCGGATCATAGCCGCGGCCCAGGGCAGGCCGATGTCGCACAAGGACCCGCGCGGCCATCGCCCGCGGGTCCGCCCAAAGGATCCGGACGGTAGCGGCCGATATCGCGGCCTTCCGGAAACCCGCTTCCGGTCAGCCGTCGCGGCGCCCGGGTCCTGTCATCCGCTCGAGCAGTGGCCCGACCAGGTCCATCGGCAGCGGGAAAACGATGGTCGAGCTCTTCTCGCCGGCGATCTCGGTGAGCGTCTGCAGGTAGCGCAGCTGGATGGCGCGCGGGTCTTCGCCCATCAGCTTGGCGGCCTGGACCAGCTTCTCGGCGGCCTGCATCTCGCCCTCGGCATGGATGACCTTGGCGCGTCGCACGCGCTCGGCCTCGGCCTGGCGGGCGATCGCCCGCACCATGACCTCGTTGATGTCGACGTGCTTGATCTCGACGTTGGCGACCTTCACGCCCCAGGCGTCGGTCTGCGCGTCGAGGATGGTCTGGATATCGTCGTTGAGCTTGTCGCGCTCGCTGAGCATCTCGTCCAGATCGTGCTGGCCGAGCACCGAGCGCAGGGTGGTCTGGGCGAGCTGGCTGACCGCCTCCAGGTACTGCTCGACGTTGATGATCGCCTTCTGCGGGTCGATCACCCGGAAGTACAGCACCGCGTTGACCCGCACCGAGACGTTGTCCTTGCTGATCAGGTCCTGCTCGGGCACGTCCATGGCGACCGTGCGCAGGTCGACCCGCTCCATGGTCTGGATGCCGGGGATCAGGATGATCAGGCCGGGCCCCTTGACCTTCCAGAATCGGCCGAGCTGGAACACCACGGCCCGCTCGTACTCGCGCAGCACCTTGATCGAGTTGACCAGGACCACGGCGACCACGACCAGCAGGCCGGGCCAGAAATAGGGCATGAACTCGGACATGGCGTACTCCTCGTCGCTCGGCGCACACGGCGCCAGGGATGTCTCAGGGGCGTGATGGCGGATCGGGCGAGCCCGGCCTGACCAGCAGGACCAGGCCGTCCAGGCCGGTGACCACGACCGTCTCGCCGGCCCGCACCGGGCCGCTGCTGCGGGCCTGCCAGTTCTCGCCGCGGATTCGTACGTGCCCGTGGCCGTCGAAATCGTTGCGGGCAATGGCGGCATGGCCGATCAACTCGTGCCTGCCGGTCACGACCGGCCGGCGCCGGGCGCGGATGGCCAGCCAGCCGATCGCCAGGAAAGCCAGACCGCTGACGCCGGCCACTGCACCGATCAGCCCGCGCGGCACGCCGAAACCGGGCACGTCGGTATCGAACAGCATCACCGAGCCGGCGACCAGGGCGACCACGCCGCCGATGCCCAGCGTGCCGAAGCTGGGCAGGAACAGCTCGGCGGTCATCAGCACCACGCCGAGCAGGATCAGGGCGATGCCGGCGTAGTTGACCGGCAGCACCTGCAACGCGTACAGGGCCAGCAGCAGGCTGATCGCACCGACCACGCCGGGCACCAGGGCGCCAGGGTTGTAGCCCTCGAAGACCAGGCCGTACAGGCCGATCAGCAGCAGGAAATAGGCGATCGACGGGTCGGTGATCACCGACAGCAGCCGGTTGCGCCAGTCGGGCGCCAGGGTCTCGACGACGGCGCCGGCCAGCGCCAGGGTGGTCTCGCGCTCGCCCAGCCGGACAGTCCTGCCGTCGGCCTGGCGCAGCAAGTCGTCGAGGTCGGTGGCGACGATCTCGATGACGCCGCGCTCCAGCGCCTCACGTGCAGTGAGTGTGGCGGCATCGCGCACGGCGGCCTCGGCGAAGGCGACGTCGCGGCCGCGCCGCTCGGCGATGCCGCGCAGGTACGCGACCGCATCGTTGGTGACCTTGCGCGACATCGCCGTGCCATCCTCCGCGTCGCCGTCCCCGTCGTCCTCCTTCCCGGCGCCCGGTGTCGGGCGGCGTGGCGACGGACCGCCCGGATCGCCGCCGCCGATCGCCACCGGTGAGGCCGCGCCCAGCGAGGTCGCCGGCGCCATCGCCGCCAGGTGGGTGGCGTAGAGGATGAAGGTGCCGGCGCTGGCGGCACGGGCGCCCTCCGGCGCGACATAGCCGATCACCGGCACCTGCGCCGCCAGCAGCGCCTGGTTGATGTCGCGGGTCGCGGCGTCCAGCCCGCCGGGCGTGTCGATGCGCAGGACCACTGCCGTGGCGCCATCGGCCTGGGCCCGGGCGATGCCGCGCCGGATGTGGTCGCTGGTTGCCGGCCCGATGCCGCCGGACACCTCGATCAGGTAGACGCGACCGGCCGAAGCCGGCTCCTGGGCCACCGTCAGGCCGGCCGCGAGCAGCAGTGCCAGCAGCGTCAGCAGCAGGGAGCGGGTGAACGCGTCCATGTCGCCATCCTTGCAGGCGGGGCGTGAAGCGGTCGTGCCAGGCCCCAGGACGGCCAGCATGGCCGGAGCCGCGTTGCATCGCAAGACATCGCCCTGGCGGGCTCCTGTCCGCAGTGGCTGCCGTTCTGCCGGCCTGTCCGGGCCAGATTGCCCCTCGACTCGCTTGGGAGTAGCGTGGAAGGCCATCCGGGCTTGGAGTGCTGGAGCCATGGCACAGTCGCAGCCTTCGCGCCGCCCGCGCGGACCTTACCGGGTGCTTGCCGCTTCCTTCGCCCTGACCGTCGCGGCGGCCGCCCAGGCGGCCAGCTATCGCGTCTACCCGCTGCCCATCGCCAGTCCCGATCATGGGCCCCGCGCACTGGTGACCGACCCCCACCATATCCAGGCTTCGCCCTTCGGGTGGCACGACACGAATGGTGTGCCCGGGGCGGAGTTCACCATCCTGCGCGGAAACAATGTCTGGGTGTACCTCGACCAGGACAACGACAACCTTCCCGACGGCCCGGGGCCGGACGGCGGGCCGGCGCTGGTCTTCGACTACCCGGCGGCACCGGGTGTGCTGCCGCCATTGAGCTACGCCGACGCCTTGGCGACCAACGCGTTCTACCTCGGCAACATGATCCACGACATCCTGTGGCAGCACGGGTTTCGCGAGGCGGACGGCAATTTCCAGGAGAATAACTACGGGAACGGCGGGCTCGGTGGCGACGCGATGCGCATCGAGATATTCAACGGCGGCGGAACCAACAATGCCAACAGCACCTCGACCGTCGACGGCGTTCCGCCGCGCATCCAGTTGTACGTCTGGACCATGACCAACCCCCATCGCGAGGGCAGCTTCGATGCCGGCGTGCTGGCCTGGGCCTACATGCAATCGGTGCAACGCCGTTTGGGTGGTCTGGCCTGCTTCGGCAACAGCGAGAACCCGACCTTCGGTTACAGCGACTTCGTAGGCACACTGATCACCAACGATTTCTCCGCCACCAACCCGGCGACCCCGCGTGGCGTGGGTACCTGGCTGATGGGGAGCCGATCACGGGACAGGGCGTCCGGAGCCATCCCTACTCGGTGGACATGACCATAAATCCGCTCACCTACGCCAACAGCACCAGCGCCTCGGCGCCGCACGGGGTCGGCACGATCTTCGGAACCATGCTGTGGGACCTTGCCTGGCGCCTGGTGCAGCGCGAGGGCGCCAGCGGCGATCTGCTGTATGGCGATGGCGGCGAGAACAGGATGCTGCGCCTGGTACTGCAGGCACTGAAACTGCAGCCCTGCAATGCCGGACTGGTCGATGCCCGAAACGCCCTGCTGGCGGCCGACCAGATGCTGTACGGCGGCGCCTACCAGTGCGACATCTGGCGGACCTTTGCACGGCGCGGCCTGGGCGCATCGGCCAATCAGGGTTCGGCGTCGATTCTCGCCGACAATGTCGCCGCGTTCGACGTCTACGGCCCGTGCGAACGGATCTTCGCCAATGGCTTCCAGTCGCCACAGCCGACCACTTCGCAGTTCTGTTCGACGATCGGCGCCATCGACCTGCCCGGCGGCCAGCCGGGAACGACATTCGGGCCGGCCTCGGCGTATCCCGTGCCGATCAACGTCCACGGCCTCGCCAATGCGCCGTCGGCGGTGCGGGTGCAGATGTTCGGACTGACCCACACCTTCCCTGACGATCTGGACCTGCTGCTGGTATCGCCGGACCACCGTAATCTGGTGATCCAGTCCGACGTCGGTGGCGGTACGGACGCCATCAACCTGTCCTACGTCATCGACGATGCCGCCCCGACGCTCCTGCCCGACGCTGGCCCGCTGACGGCAGGCTCGTTCCGGCCGAGCAACGTCGGGGCTGGCGACCCCTTTGCGGTGCCGGCACCTGTCGGGCCCCACAACAACGCGGCGCCGGCCGGCTCGGCGACGCTCGGCAGCGTGTTCGGCAGCAGCCAGCCCAACGGTTCCTGGCGGCTTTACATCGTCGACGATGCCGCCGGCGATGTCGGCACCCTGTCGGGCGTCTGCCTGGAGATCGATCACCTGCCCTGAGCCGCTGGGGGCTCCCCGGGCGTGGTCGCCAGGCCGGTCCTTCCGACCTTGCCAGCCGGCGGCGCATGAGCGCGAGGATGCGCACGAACCGGACCGGATGCTCGGCCCCGTAACCGCCGGTTCCGCCTCAGCTGCGCCGGAGCAGCCAGGCGCTGGTGTGCAGCTCGGTGACGCCTTCGGCCTGGAAGCCGGGCTCCCGGTGCAGGATGTCCCGCTGTTCCAGCAGTTCGATCCGCCAGTCGCGCGAGAACAGGGCGGCGACCTCGTCGGCGTCGACGCTGAAGGGCGGACCCTGCTTCTGGTGCGGCGGATACTCCAGCGTCACCAACAGCACCTGGCAGCGCCTTGGTAGTCGACCGTACAGGTCGGTTGCGTAGCGCCGGCGCAGGTCCGGCGGCAGGGCGATCAGGGCGGCGCGATCGTAGGCGGCATCGACGCCGGCCAGGTCGGCGTCGGCCAGATCGAAGATGTCCCCGGCCAGCAGGGTGACGCCGCCGGCGCTGCGGCGCAGGAACCGACCATGGCGGTCGATGCCGGGCACCAGGCCGTTCTCCTCGAAGAAGGCCGCGCAGGCGGCATCGGAGAGTTCCACGCCCAGCACCGGGTGGCCGCGGCCGGCCAACCAGCCCATGTCAAGGCTCTTGCCGGCCAGCGGCACCAGCACGGTGCTGCCGGGCGCCAGCGCCAGAGCCGGCCAGTGCGTCTCGAGCAGCGCGTTGACCTGCGCCTGGTGGAAGCCGATGCGGCCTTCCGACCAGCGCTGCAGCCAGAAGTCCGGATCCATGGCCGCATGGTAGCGGCTACCTGCCAGCGCCGGGACGCCAGGTGCCCCGGCCGGTCCGCGTCCGGTGCCCTCCGATGTCTCTGCGACCGGTTGGCCCCCGTGTTCGGCTCCGTGTGTTTCCCAGGAACGCAGGCCGCGCGATCGCGCGCAGGCGCCAACGACGGGAGAGAGTCCATGAATGTTCAGTCATTGCCGGCAGGGCTGGCCTTGCCCCTGGTGTTCGCGATGTCCGCCTGGGAAGGGTCCGCACTCGCCCAGACAGGCGCACCCTGGGCCCGCTTCGGCGCCGCCGAGGGCGGCGGCAGTTTCACGGCACTGACCAGCCGGCACACCGGTCCGATCGGCGCACTGGGCCTGACCTTCGACCGCCGCGGCCGGTTGCTGCTGCTGGCCGAATGGCGCACCACGTTCGCCGATCTGAGCTGCGCGCTGACCCGGTACACCCGCGACGCGCGCCTGCTGGACATGGACTTCACCGGCACGCTTGAGGGCACCCGGCGAATCGGCGGGCTGCCGATCACGCTCCGGCCGCAGCGCTGCTCATCGGTGGCGGCCGATGGCAGCCACCGGCCGCTGGTCTCGGGCACCGCCAGCACACAGACTGTGCCGACCGGCTTCCTGATCCGTCTGCGCGCAAGCGACGGCGACTACGACACCGGCTTTGCCGGCAACGGCCGGGTGGCCCTGAACGCGCTGGCGCCCTGGGCCAGCGTCGAAACCGGGCTGGCGCAGGTGCTGCCCCTGCCCGACGGCAAGGTCCTGGCCTGTGGCCATGTGGTGCGCGGCGGCGACAGCGACATGCTGATCCTGCGCCTGAACGCCAACGGCACGCTCGATGCCGGCTTCAACGGCACCGGCTACCGGGAAATCGACCAGGGCACCCAGTTCGGGGCGAGCCAGGACACCTGCCTGCGTATGGTGGTTCTGCCCGACAACCGCATCCTGGCGGTTGGTGCCGCCACCGGCGGCAACGGTCAGCCGGGGATCGGGCTGGCCATGCTCAATGGCAACGGCACGCTGTCCTCCGCCTTCAGCACGGACGGCAGGAGGGTGCTGGCATCGACCGGCCCGCTCGCCCAGCTCGAGGCCGCCGACCTGGCCTGGGATGCCGGGCGCAGCCGCGTCATCGTCGCCGGCCGGCAGGTGATGCCGGGTTCCAGCACCGGCCACGTCCTTGCCGTGACCGCGGCCGGCCAGCTCGACGCCGGGTTCGGCACCGGCGGACGGCGCAGCCTGCGCTTCTCCGATCTCGGCGCTGCCCGCGCCGCGGGCGATACGGAATTGCAGCGCGTCCTGCTCCGGGACGACGGCGGTTTCTACCTGGTCGGCACGCACACCAACGCGGCGGCCAATACGGCGGCCTGGGGCAGCCACGACATGGCGGTGGCCCGGCTGCGTGCCGACGGCAGCGACGACACCGGCATGACCGATGGCGCGGTGACCTGGGTGCACAACAGCCGCCATCGCCATGCCTGGGTGGGCAGCGACGGCTTTCCGCCCCGCGGGCGCATCGCCGACCACGCCCGCGACGCGGTCCTGCATCGCGGCCAGCTGGTGCTGCTGGGCGACAGCGAGCGCTACCCGGCCGGCACCTATCCCAACCCGGTCGGCAGCGTGCCGGCAGGGCCGCTGGCGCCCCTGGTCGCCGCACTCCACGCCGAAGGGCTGTTCCACGCCGACTACGAGTTCGACGGCCTTCCCGAGCCGGCCGCCGCGGTGCCGGCGACGCCGGTGCCGACCGGCTTCGGCCACTACTGCAGCGTCCGCCATCCGACCAGCGGCGGTTTCGGACTGCTGCCCCAGGGCGTCGGCAGCGATCCCTGCCAGCAGTTCCTGGCTCAGGACCCGACGCTGCGGGTCGAGCGCGCCGGCCTGTATGCCATCAACGGCACCAACCAGGTGATCGGGGTCTGCGACGGCGGTTTCGTGGCCATCTCCGTCGCGACCGGCGCCGCGCCCTTCGACCATGTCTTCGCCGACGCCGCCGGGCGCAGCAACTGCGTATTCACCGCCACCCCGAAGGCCCTGCCGGTCTGGTTCCGGCCCTACTCGGGCGCGCACACGGCCGGCTCGGCGCAGTCCTTCAACCATAACGTCTACCGGATCGGCATCGACGTCAGCGAGTTCGGGCAGACCCCGGTGCCCCATCATCCCCTGGCACACACCATCGACCTGCGCGGCCGCCAGCACTGCCAGGGCGGCCCCGACGATCCGCACATGAACGGCATCGACGAGGCGGCGGTCGACATCATCCTGCCGACCGATCGCGACATCCTGTCGGTCGCACCTGGCCGGGTCACCCAGGCCGTGCCGCGCTACGTGCTGATCTGGAGCCCGGTCGGCAACGATCCCTGGCAGCGCGAGGTGTTCATCCGCCATCAGGTCGGCAGCGGCCGCTACAGCGAACAGTTCACGAGCTACTACGCGCACCAGCTCGACACGCCCGTCCGCCACGGCCAGGCGGTGGTCGCCGGCACGGCGCTGGGACGTACCGGCAGCACTGGGGCATCCAGCGGCCCGCACCTGCACATCGCCGTATTCCGGCACCGCAACCTGACCTACCGGGGCAGCTACGAGCTCGACTATTCGCAGGCCGGCTTCATCCTCGACAAGGAGGTGGCGGCCTTCGACCCTTGGGGCTGGCACGCACCGCAGGGCGCCGATCCATGGGGCTGGCGCTTCCGCGGCTTCGGCGACGCCGGCACCTTCAGCGCCGAGATGTGGCGTGCGGGCGAGGCGCCGACGATGGACTGAGGGCCTCCTTGCCAGCGGCTTTGCGCCCGAAAACTTCGTGGGCAACCCCGTCGGGAGCAGGCAAGTATCGGATGCCGCGAGAAAAAAAGTTAAGGGCAGCTTGCCGGAATGCAATCGGCATGGTGCGCGTCGGGGGCGGTCCGGATGCTGGCCGCCCCTTCGACGGAGCAGCCCATGAACCTCGCATCTCCCCGCCTCCTTGCCCCCCTGCTTGCCGTGGCGCTGGTCGCGCTGGCGCCCGCCCCTGCCGTGGCGGCGATGTTCTGCGTCGGCACCGGCGTCCAGTTCCAGAACGCGCTGTCCACGGCCGAGACCAACGGCGTCGACGACGAGATCCGGATCCGCACCGGCACCCTGATACGTGACACGCCAATGGCGAGTGGCTTCATTTATCTCTACTCGAGCAATCTCACCCAGGACCTGGACATCAGCGGCGGCTGGAACGCCACCTGCACGCAGCAGACCCACGACCCCAGGCTGACCGTGCTGAGCGGCGCCGGCCTGGGCCAGGTGCTGGGCCTCGGGCACTACGGTGCCGGTGGCGCGGGCACGATCCGGCTGCGCAACCTGAGCCTGCGCAATGGCAGGGGCACCAGCTCCGGATTCGGGATCGGCCTGCAGGTGACCGCCTGGGAGGGCGCCAATGGCGCCGCCGAGCTCGAGCACCTGCTGATCCAGCTCAACGACAACCACGCGCCGGTCATCGCCGGCAGTGCGCTGCGCCTGATGGATGCCACTGGCGGCCGCCTCGACGCGACCGTGCGCAACGTCCAGATCGACGGCAACCGCAACCGCGGCGTGGTCGTCGACAGCGCCAATGCCCTCAGCGTGTACCGGATCACCCAGTCCACGGTGACCGCCAACCTCGTCATCGGCCCGGGGTTCGCGGCGGTGGAGGCGTACGGGCCGGGCTTCCTGTGGGTGGCCAACAATGTGTTCGCCGGCAACGGGGTGGCCACCGACTTTGCGGTCGGCAGCACCCCCAGCCACCTGCGCAACAACCACATCGGCGGCCTCAGCGGCTCCCCGGGTAGCAACCAGGGCATGACCAGTGGCGACCCGCGGCTGGTTGCGGACGGGGTCTGGTGGCGGCCGGGCGTTGGCTCGCCGCTGCGCGACACCGGCATTGCGGCGCCCAACGGTGGCACCGGCACCCTGGACATCGCCGGCAACCCGCGCGTGCGCGGTCCGGCGGTCGACCGCGGCGCCTACGAGGCGGCGCCGGATCTCGACACGATCTGGCGCAACGGCTTCCAGGGCAACTGACGACCCCGATAAGGAGGGCAGGATTGCGCCGGCGGTACCGACTGGAACCGGCGCAAGGTCAGGCGCCCGGTCTCACAGGCTCTCGACCCGGTCGACCCGCTGGAAGCCGCGCGGCAGCACGCGGCCGCGCTGGGCGCGCTCGCCGCGGTAGTGGTCGAGGTCGGCGGGCTTGAAGCGCAGGTAGCGGTTGCCGGCCCAGACGATCAGCTCGCGGCCGGCGCCGACCACGGCGATGCCGGCGACCTGTTCGCCGCCGGTCGCGGCCTTCTTGGGGATGTCGACCAGCTTGTTGCCCTTGCCCTTGTCGAGTTCGGGCAGCTCGGCGACCGCGAACACCAGCAGGTGGCCGGCGTTGGTGGCCACGCACAGCAGGTCCGCATCGGCATCGAGCACGGTGGCCGGGGCCAGCACCTGGGCGCCGGCCGGTACGCTGATGACCTGCTTGCCGGCCTTGTTGCGGCCGAGCAGATTGGCCAGGGCGGTGACGAAGCCGTGGCCGGCACTGGTGGCCAGCACCAGGCGCTGCTCGTCGGGACCGGTGGCCAGTCCGCAGAATCGGGCGCCCGCCGGTGGCGAGAAGCGGCCGGTGAGCGGCTCGCCGTTGCCGCGCGCCGAGGGCAGCGAGTGCACTGTCGCGGCATAGCTGCGGCCGGTGGAGTCAAGGAAGGCGACCTGCTGGTTGCTGCGTCCGGGCACCGCCGCCAGCAGGTGGTCACCCTCGCGGTAGCTCAGGTTGGCCGCGTCGACGTCATGTCCCTTGGCGGCGCGGATCCAGCCCTTTTCCGACAGCACCACGGTGACCGGTTCCGACGGTGCCAGCTCGGCCAGCGACAGTGCCTGGGCGGCGCCGCGTTCGACCAGCGGCGAGCGCCGGGGATCGCCGTGTTCCTCGGCGTCCTGGGCCAGTTCGTCTTTGATCAGCTTGCGCAGCTTCGAGGCGCTGCCCAGGATGCCCTCGATGCGCTTGCGCTCGCGTTCGAGTTCGTCCTGCTCGCCGCGGATCTTCATCTCCTCCAGGCGCGCCAGGTGGCGCAGCTTGGTCTCCAGGATCGCCTCGGCCTGGTCGTCGCTCAGGTCGAAGCGCGCCATCAGCACCGGCTTGGGCTTGTCCTCGGTGCGGATGATGCGGATCACCTCGTCGAGGTTGAGGTAGGCGATCAGCAGGCCGGCCAGCAGGTGCAGGCGCCGGCTGACCCGGTCCAGGCGGTGCTGCAGGCGGCGGCGCACGGTGTCGGTGCGGAACGCCAGCCATTCGGTCAGCAGGGCGCGCAGGTCCTTGACCTGCGGTCGGCCATCCAGGCCGATGACGTTGAAGTTGACCCGGAAGCTCTTCTCCAGGTCGGTGGTCGCGAACAGGTGGTTCATCAGCTCGTCGGCGTCGACCCGGTTGCTGCGCGGGATCAGCACCAGGCGGACCGGATTCTCGTGGTCGGACTCGTCGCGGACGTCCTCCAGCAGGGGCAGCTTCTTGGCGCGCATCTGCTGGGCGATCTGCTCGATGACCTTGGCCGGGCTGACCTGGTGGGGCAGGGCGGTCAGCACGATGTTGCCGTTCTCGCGGATGTAGACGGCGCGTGCGCGCACGCTGCCGCTGCCGGTTTCGTACATGCGGACCAGCTCGGCGGGTGGCGTGATGATCTCCGCCTCGGTCGGGAAGTCCGGGCCGGGGATGTGGTCGCACAGGTCGCGGACACTGGCCTGCGGGTCGTCGAGCAGACGGATGCAGGCGCTGGCGACCTCGCGCAGGTTGTGCGGCGGGATGTCGGTGGCCATGCCGACGGCGATGCCGGTGACGCCGTTGAGCAGCACGCCGGGCACCCGTGCCGGCAGGAACTTCGGCTCCTCGAGGGTGCCGTCGAAGTTGGGCTGCCAGTCGACCGTGCCCTGGCCCAGTTCCTGGATCAGCAGCTCGGTGAACGGCGTCAGGCGCGCCTCGGTGTAGCGCATCGCCGCGAACGACTTGGGGTCGTCGGGCGATCCGAAATTGCCCTGGCCGTCGACCAGCGGATAGCGGTAGGAGAACGGCTGCGCCATCAGCACCAGCGCCTCGTAGCAGGCCGAGTCGCCGTGCGGATGGAATTTTCCGATCACGTCGCCGACCGTGCGTGCCGCCTTCTTGGGCTTGGCGCCGGCCGACAGGCCGAGCTCGCTCATCGCGTAGAGGATGCGCCGCTGCACCGGCTTCAGCCCGTCGCCGACGAACGGCAGGGCACGGTCGAGCACCACGTACATGGAGTAGTCCAGGTAGGCGTTCTCGGCGTAGCGGCGCAGCGGGACGGGCTCGAAGCCCGGCATCTGGTCGGTCATGGGGCGGGTGCGGGGAGGCGGGAACGGGTCGCGATTGTGCCGCATCGCCCGCGCCGCTGCCGACCCGCGCGGCGCCGGACGGCCTCGCGGGAGGGACGCATCGCCCGCGTTGCGGCGGCGAGGCTGCGGCGTTGCCGGCGGCAGCGGGCGCCGGCCTGCGCCGGGCGCCGGTCAGCGCGGATCGCCGGCCGCGACGAAGGCGGCCCAGTAGTAAGGGTGCGCCGGCAGGCCGGCAGCGCGCCGCGCGGCGATCGCGCTGCGCTGGGCGCTGGCCACGGCCGCGACGGTGTCCAGACCGTCGACCAGGCGGGCCCGGTACAGGGCCGCCATCCAGTCGGCGCTGGCGGCGTCCTGCACCGGCCACAGGCTCATCACCACGGTCGCCGCGCCGGCGATCCGGAACGCCCGGCGCAGGCCGAACACGCCTTCGCCGGCCTGCTCCTCCCCCAGGCCGGTCTCGCAGGCCGACAGCACCGCCCAGCCGGTGCCGGCGAGGTCGAGGGCGGCGACCTCGTCAGCGCTGAGCAGGTCGGGGCGGCCATCGCCGCGCGCCGCCAGCACCAGGGCCGGCAGGGGCGCGCCGGGGTCGGCGCCGGCCAGCGCCACCGCGCGCTGGTCGGGCCGGCACTCGGGCGCGAACGCCAGGGCATGGGTGGCGAAGTGCAGGATGCCGCCGCCCGGCAGGGCGGCGCTGACCTCGGCCTTGCCGGCGTCTTCGCCCTGCAGACGTTCCATTGCCCGTCCGGCCGGCCACAGCGCGGCGATCGCATCCAGTTCCCGGCCGGCATGCGGCAGCGGCGGAAAGCCGTCCTGACAGCCGGCGCTGCGCCGGGCATCGGCGGCACTGCCGTCCGGGCTGCCGACCAGGACCAGGCGCGACGGCGGGCGGGCAGGCGACTGCGCCGGCAAGAGCAGGTCCTGCTCGTGTTCGAGCAGGTGCACCTGCCAGCCGGCCTCGACCAGGTAGTCGCCCTCCGGCGCCGGCAGTGCGGCAAAGGCGACCCGCGCCAGCGCCCCATCGGCGACCAGGAACAGGCGCCGCGTCGAGGCCGGCAGCGACAGGGGATCGAGCACGGCCTGGCGCAGGCGCGCGCCCTGGGCACGCACCCGGTCCTCGTTGACATTCGGATCACGCAACGCGCGATGCCAGCCGCGCGCCAAGGCCTCGATCGGCGCCGCCTGCCCCAGGTCGACCAGGCGTGGCGGCGCATCCGGCGTCAGCACGAAGGCGACCCGCCGCGCAAAGCGTTCCGGACGCAGCGTGCGGTCGAAGGCCTCCGGACGGCCACTGCGCAGCAGCACCTGGACGACCAGCGCGGCATCGGCCGGCAGCGCCTGCGCCAGCGCCTGAACCGTGGTCGTGCGCTGGGCGCGGGCCCGGGCCAGGCCGTCGAGCCGGCGCGCCAGCACGCGCTCGGCGCGGTCGGCGGCCTGGCGGTGGCGCAGCAGGCTGTCCACGTCGCCGCCGTCGACGGCCGCCAGGGCGGCATCGGCCAGCACCTGGTTGGCCTGCAGCCAGTCCTGCCAGGGCCCGGCCAGTTCCGCGTCGTCGGCGGCTCGTGCCGCCGCCCGACGCAGCGCCGTGGTGGCGGTGACCTCGCCGCGGGCGGCCATCAGGCGCGACCAGGCCAGGTCGACGCGTTCGGCGGTCGGCGCCTGGGCGGCCAGCGCCACCAGCCATTCCCAGTCGGGCTGCAGATACCCCTTGAGGGCCAGTGCCTGGCGGTCGGAGATGACGGCGGCAAGGCCGGCGACCATGGCCTGGCGACGGTCCTCGTTGGCCAGCGCGCCGGCGAAGGCGGCGTCCAGGTCGCCGGCGGCCCACTGCGCGGCGACCTGGCCGGCGCGGGCGAACTGTGCGGCGATGCTGCGCTCGCCCAGGGCGGCTGCGATCGCCGGCACCAGGGCATCGAACGCGGCCCGCGCCTCGCCGGCGCGGCCCTGCCACAGGGCGATGGTGGCCTGCCCAGCGACCGGGAACCAGCGCTCGGGCGTGCCCTGGTCCGCGTACAGGTCCAGCGCCCGGCGATACTGGGCACCCGCTTCGTCGAGGCGTTCGAGGGCCTTCAGCGCGTTGCCGAGGTTGTTGGCCAGCTTGGCGTGCACCGGGTTTCCGGCCGGGACCGAGGCTTCGAAATCCGCGGCCGCTTCCGCGAACACTGGCTCGGCGTCCTGCGGCCGGCCGCTGTCGAGCAGGGCGGTGGCCATGAGGAAACGCACCAGGCCCTGGTCGTACCGGCGCGGCACCGCCAGGGCCTGCTCGTCGGCCAGGACCTGTCGCGCCACCTCGACGGCGTGGGCGTTGTCGCCGGCCATCGCCAGGGTGACCGCGAAGGCGTACCGCGCGTCGGCGCGCCGCTCCGGGGCGCCGTCGCCTTCGATCAGCGCGAGGCTGGCGGCCATGCGCTGTTCGGCCAGGTCGAACCTGCCCGTGATGCCGGCCAGATGGGCCAGCGTGGCCAGCATCGCCTGCCGTTCGGCGGCCAGCCCGGGCGTCTGGCCGGCCTCGGCCAGGCCCTGTTCAAGGACCGCCTCGGCCTCGGCGGGGTTGCCGGCGCGATGCAGGGCCGAGCCGAGCAGGTAGCTGGCGCGGACGCGCACGGCGAGGTCTTCTGCGCGGTTCGCCGGAGTCTGCGCCAGCAGTGCCCGGGCCGCCGGGATGGCCTCCTCGTGGCGTCCCTCGGAGATCAGTTGCTCGATGGCCGTCGCGGCAGCGGCGGCGCGATCGCCCTCGCCCTCCCCGGGGCTTGCCCACGCAACCGCGGCGAGCAGCAGCGCGAAGGGCAGGGCGCGCCGGCCGATGCGGGGCGGACGCCGGGACAGCCACCTGGAGATTGCGCGCAGCACCATCGCCCATCGCCTTGCCGGAAAGACCGGGCGGCTGCCTGCCGGGCCCGTACCGGTCCGCGCAGCGGAACCGGCCGGGTCGGCGGCGTCGCCGCACGGTCGCCCGATGATAGCCGGGCACGCCGGGTGCGATGTCTGGGCGCGGCGGCGCAGTCCGTCGCGGCGGCGACGGATCGTCGGCCGGTCGGCGACGGGGTGCGGCTCAGTCCGCGCCCTCGGGCGCCCAATCCCGATGGCGAAGGCGCAGCCGCACGAGATGCACGCGGCCGTCCGCACGGGCGATCCGCTCCAGGCGGTCAAGGCCACCCGCGGGCTCGGCAGTGGCCCCCGCGTGGCGAAGGCGGCTGGCGCCCCGCTCGGCGCCCTCGGCCCCGGCCGTCGCCGGCGCCAGTTCGGCCAGCGCCTGTGCCAGTCCCGGCAGCGGCGACCGCGAGGCGACCACCAGGAACACCTCGTGTTCGGCGTCGCTGGCGACCTCCCAGGCCAGCGGCCGGCCGGCAGTCGTGCCGGGCAGCTCGTGGCTACCGGCCGGCAGGGGATTGCCGAGGTCCAGTCCGGGAAGCGGGAACAGCACGGCCAGCGCGCCGGCGCTGTCCTCGTTGATCACGTAGACGTGGCTGCCTGCGTCGCTGGCCAGGCGCAGGCGCAAGGCATCGCCCAGACCGACCTCGGCGTCGTTGCCGAGGACGCGCCCGCTGTCGACATCGACGAACTCGGCCAGGCCCTGCCAGGTGGGCGCCGGCGCGCGCCACCAGGCGAGCGCCGCGACCAGCAGGACCACGGCCGCCGTGGACGCCGCCAGCCAGGCGCGCCGCGGGCGCGTCGGCGACGGCGCCTCCCGGTCGGGCAGCAGGTCGAGCAGCACGCGTGCGAAACCGGCGGCGCTGGCCGGCCGGTCCGCCGGCGTCGCCAGGCGGAGCCGGTCCAGGGCAGCGCACGCCGCGGCCGGCAGGTCCGGACGCAGGTCGGCCAGGGCGGTGCCCGGCTCGGGGAACCGTCCGGCCAGCAGCAGGTGCAGCAGCACCGCCAGGGCATGCAGGTCGTCGGCGGCGGTCGGCGGCGCACCGGCCTGGCGAGCCGGCGACAGGTAGGCGCGGGTGCCGGACTGCAGCAGCCGCGCCGCGAGGTCCTCGCGGCGGCCGCTGGCGCCGAAGTCCATCAGCACGATGCGGCCGCCGCGTTCGCGCATGACGTTCTCGGCCTTGATGTCGCCATGCACCAGTCCGGCGCCATGCACCTGCGCCAGCGTCCGGCACAGGTCCAGGCCGATGTGCAGCACTTCGGTCAGCGCCATCGGGCCATCGGCCTCCAGGCGCGCCGACAGCGGCGCGCCATCGATCAGTTCGCTCCACAGGCCGGCCCGGCCGTCGTGCACGGCCGCCCCGTAGACCGCCAGCACGTTGCCGTGGCGGATGCCGGCCAGCTGCCGGGCTTCCGCCAGCAGCTGGTGGTTGGCGGGATCGCTGGCCGGATCGCGGCTGGCGCGCAGCTTGAGCGCAACCTCGCGCTGCAGGACCGGGTCCCAGGCGGCGAACACCTCGCCGGTCAGCCCGGCGCCGAGCCGGCCGGTGACCTCCAGGTGGCCCCAGCGGAACAACACCGGCCGCGCCGGGCGCGGCGGCGGGCTGCCGGTGGCCCGGAAAGCGCGCGCGACGTCGTCGAGCAGGCGCAGGCTGGCCAGTTCCGGATCGTCGGGCCCCAGCGCCCGCTCGGCGGGACGCCAGTCGACCGGGCGTTCGTCGGCGATCGATTCGGCGATGCGGCGGGTCGGTTCGCGCTCAGCCATGGCCGATCTCCGTAGCCATGCGCTGCAGGGCGCGGGTGACAGTCATGCGCACGGCATCGGGCGAGCCGCCGATCTCGGCGGCGATCTCCGGGTAGGACAGGCCGAACTCGATGCGCAGAACGACCAGCTCCTGCTGGCGCCGGTCCAGCCGGGCGAGCGCCTTCTCGTATGCGGCCAGGCGTTCCTGGCTGACCAGTTGCTCGACCACCGACTGGCCGGGATCGGCCAGCTCCATGTCGTCGACCGGCAGGTGGGCACCGCCATGCCGGCGCTGGCTGCGCAGCTCGCGGCGCACCTCGTTGAGCAGGATCTGCCGCAGGTAGGCGAGGAACGCGCCGCTGCCGCTGGCCTGGAAGTCGTCCAGGTGGCGCAGCGCTCGCAGCAGGGTGGTCTGCACCAGGTCCTCGGTGTCGCTGGCACTGCGCGCATGGTGCGGCAGGCGGCCGTGCGCCCAACGCAGCAGCAGGGGCAGGCAGCGGTCGTACAGCGCCTGGCGCGCCCGGCCGTCGCCGGCGCGGATCCGGTGCAGCAGCAGTTCGGTGGCTTCCCCCTGCATGGACCTGTCTGGCGGGTTGGCGGTCGCTGATTCTAGCCCGGAGATTTCATGAGGACGCCTGAACACGCCGTCGAGATCGCGTCGTGGTGCGGGTTGCGGACGGTTCGACAGCGAAGGCCTGCCTGACGCTACGTCGAACCGGCCAACGGGCGCGGACCGCGCAACGGCGCGAAGCTCGGCGGCCGGGGTGGCGGCGTCAGGAAATGTCCGGGCCGGGGCGGCCGGAAAACCGGCGGCCGGCAGGGCGGCCGGAAGGGCGGGAAGGCTCAGCATCGCGGATTCCGTGGCGGTGTCTGCTCCCATCAAACCCGGGCGGCCCCGGAACCGAACACCGGTCGTGAGGCGTTCGGTTCCGGTCCTGCCGGGATTCCTGTCTTGCAAGCATCGAGGAGCAGGAAGGATGTCCAGGGCGACACGGATGACCGGCGGGTGCGCGGCGCTCGCCCTGCTGCTGGCGGGGGTGGCCGTTAGTGCGCAGGCGCAGTTCCTGCAGCGGCTGACCTCGGGGGTGTTCGCCTTCGAGGAGGCCGGCTACGGGGTCGCGGTGGCGGGCAGCGGCGACCGGGTTGCGGTGTCCGAACTGCTGGGTCTGTCCGGCGGCGCGCCCCCGGTGGCCGGGGGCGCGGTCGAGGTATGGCGTCGCGAGGGCGCGCACCTGCTGCGCGAGCAGCGCCTGCTGTCGCCGCTGCCCGGCCAGGGCCACCTGTTCGGCATCGGCCTGGCCATGGCCGGCGAGCGACTGGCGGTGGTCGAGCGTGGGCCACCCGGCAACACCGGCCAGGTGCATGTGTTCGAACGCAGCGGGACCGACTGGCAGCACGTCGCCGAGGTTCTTCCCGCCCTGCCCCCCGCGGGTGCCGGGGTCGCCTCGGTGGCTCTGCATGGCGACTGGCTGCTGCTCGGGCTGAGCGCCGGCGGTGGCGCAGGTGCCCCTCCTGGCCAGGTGCAGGCCTGGCAGCGCGTGGCAGGGGCCTGGACCTTGCGTCAGGTGCTGGTGCCGTTGGACAGCAGCGACGGCGACGGCTTCGGCCTGCGCGTGGCGCTTGCGCCGGGGGAGGGCGCCGGCGCGCCCTTGCGGCTGGTGGCCGGTGCGCCGTTCCGCTTCGGCGCGCGCGGCGCCGCCTACGTGTTCGCGCTGGCAGGCGATGCGTGGCAGCAGGAGCAGCGCCTGCTGCTATCGGTGCCGGCCGCGAACGACCGCCTGGGCGTGGCAGTGGCGATCCGCGGCGACACCGTGGCCGCCGGCGCAGACGGCGACGAATTCGGCACCGCCCATGGCGGTCGCGTCGGGGTGTGGCGGCGCACCGGATCCGGCGATTTTCCCTGGCAGCCGGCGGGCGAGTTCGGCGGCGCCGAGACGGCCGCCTTCGACCGTTTCGGCGGCGCGCTGGCGCTGGCCACTCCGCGCGATCTGGTGATCGGCATCCCCGGGCGCGACCTGGTGCCGCCGGTCGGTCCGGTGCTGGTCGATGCTGGCGCCGCCCAGCGCCGGGCCTTGCGCGTGCGCGGCGGTTCCTGCGCGACGCCCTGGAGCCTCCAGATCGCCGGGCTGGCCAATCCCGGTGCACTTGCCCAGGCGCAGGCCCGGTTCGGCTTCGCCGTGGCTGCCGACCGCCTGGTCGCGATCGGCGCGCCGAACGGCAATGTCCCGGGCGTCGGTCGCGCCGGCTTCGTCGACGTCTCCGTACAGGACCGCCTGCTCGACCACGATTTCGACTGTCCCTGAGGGGCCTCCGAGCACCATGACTTCCTTCGTCCAACGTTCCTCCGCGCTCCTGCTGCTGGTCCACACCCTGGCGATGGCCGCACCGCCTGATCCCGCCGTGCTGATGCCCGGCCAGCAGATCGGCCCGCTGCGGCAGTCCTCGGTGGTCCTGGAAGACGGCGCGCTGGCGATGGACGAACGCGGTCAGCTGCTGGTCGGCATGCCCGGCGGCTACACCGGCCAGACCGGCACCGTGCACCTGCGACGCTGGGAGCAGGGCGAATGGCAGGTTCGGCAGATCCTGGTGCCGCCGCCCGAATTCCGGCAGACCGGCGCCCGGTTCGGCCATGCGCTGGCCGTGCACGGGCGCTGGCTGCTGGTCGGGGCGCCGCGCGAGACCGTGGACGGCCTGGCGCAGGCCGGTGCCGGCTACCTGTTCCGCCGCCGCGACGGCGACGACGGCTACGAGCTGGTCTTCAATGGCCGGATCATCCAGCAGGGCGCAACCGGCAGCGGGCGGCAGCTCGGCGCCGCGGTGGCGATCGGTGCGGACTTCGCCGCGCTCGGCGTGCCCGGGCATTCGGTGACCGGCGCGGCACAGTCCGGACAGGTCCTGATGCTGGCGCGCCAGGCCAGCAATGCCTGGTTCCTGGAAGGCCTGCTGGCCTTGCCGGCCGGCAACCCCGCCGCCGGTGCGGCGTTCGGCTCGGCGCTGGCGATGACGCCGACCGGCGACCAGGTGTTCGTGTCTGCGCCCGACCAGACCGTCGCCGACCAGGCGGTGGCCGGTCGCGTCTACTGGTTCCGGCGCAGCAGCGGCGCGTGGCAGCTGCGCCAGCAGTTGAGCTGGACGCCGGTCGACCTGCTCGACCGCTTCGGCGCCTCCCTGGCGCTGCAGGGCGGCTACCTGTTCGTCGGCGCCTCGGCGCGCAGCAAGCCGGGCGACGCGCAGACCAAGGGCGGCGGCGTCCGTGTCTACCGGCGCGAGGTGTCGCTGGACAGCTGGATCACCGCAGCCGACCTGTTCCCGACCACCGCCCAGGCCGGCGCCCGCTTCGGCCAGTCGCTGTCGGTGCTGGCGACCGGCAGCGGCCCGCGCCTGCTGGTCGGCGTGCCTCGCCGCAACCTGGGCACCCTCTTGATCGGCGTGCGCACCGAGGCTGGCGAGGCGACCGTGTTCGAGCCGGCCCCTGCCGGTGCCGGACATGTCTGGTCGCCCGGCGAGAACCTGCGCTGGGGCGGCTCGGTGCTGGCCTCGGCCAGTGGCAACCGGTTCGGCAGTTCGGTGCTTCTGGCCCCGGGCGATGGCGGCCCGCTCGCGTTTGCGGCGGCGCCGGGGCGCAGCGACGATGGTCTCACCGCCGGCTGGGTGCAGGCATTCGTGGGCGACCGGGTGTTCGCCAACGGATTCCAGCCGTAGGCGCCTGCTGCCGGACAAACCTGGGTCGTCCTCGAAGAACTGCTTCCGGCGCCTGTTCTTGCCGATTGTCGGCGAGGCGGCAGCACGCCCGGTTGCGGCTGCGGACGGCCATGAGTGGCAGGCGTCGGTTGCGATGCAGCCCGGCAAACTGCTCGCGGCGATTCCCGTGCCCGTCGTGCGCATCTGCTGTCGGCGAACCGGGATGCGGGTGCGCGAAAGGGCGACCGCAGCCGACCGGGACGCGGCGCTGCCGGGAACGGCGTCGCGCGCCTTTCCCTGTACCCTGCGGTTTCCCGGGCGCTGCGGGCTTGCGCAGCCCGCAGCCCGCCCTTGCGCCCCTGTGATGCCACCCCGACACGTCATCGACACCGTAGCCAGCCGCCCGCGCCCGGGACACGCCAGGATCGCGGTCCTGCTGGCGGCGCTGGCGATGTTCGGGCCGTTCGCGATCGACACCATGTTCCCGGCGTTCCCGGCGATGGCGGTTGCGCTCGGCGTCTCGGACCTGGGCATCCAGCAGACGCTGAGCGTGTACCTGCTCGCCTACGCAAGCATGGCCCTGGTGCATGGCCCGCTGTCCGACCGCTTCGGGCGGCGCCGCATCATCCTGGTCGGCACCTTCGTGTTCGCCCTGGCCTCGGTGGGTTGTGCGCTGGCACCGTCGCTGGGCTGGCTGCTGGTGTTCCGCGCGGTGCAGGGCGTTTCCGCAGGCGTCGGCCTGATCGTCGGTCGCGCGATCGTCCGGGATCTGTACGACGGCCCCGACGCGCAGCGCCTGATGTCCACCGTGACCATGCTGTTCGGCATCGCGCCGGCGGTGGCACCGATCATCGGCGGCTGGATCTTCGGGCTGGCCGGCTGGCAGGCCGTGTTCTGGTTCCTGTGCGGGTTCGGCCTGCTGCTCTGGCTGGCCTGCCTGCTGGGCTTGCCGGAAACGCATGGTCCCGAGCGGCGGCGTTCGCTGTCGGTCGGCGTGATGGTGCAGAACTATGCGCAGATGCTGGGCGATCGCAGCTTCGGCTGGATGTCGCTGGCGGCTGCCTTCAACTTCGCGGCGCTGTTCCTGTACATCGCGGCGGCACCGGCGTTCGTGCTCCGCCATCTGGGCCTGGGCACAATGGACTTCGGCTGGTTCTTCGTGCCGACCATCGCCGGCATGATGGCCGGGGCCTTCACGTCCGGCCGTCTGGCCGGCCGCGCCAGCCCCGAGCGCAGTATCGGGCTGGCCTATGCCGCGATGCTGGCGGCAGGCGTCGGCAATGTCGCCTACGCGGTTTCGGGGCAGCAGTTCGCGCTGCCCTGGGCGGTGTTGCCGATCAGCGCCCTGGCCTTCGCCATCGCCATCGCCTTTCCGGCGATCACGCTGCTGCTGCTGGACCGCTATCCGGCCCATCGCGGGGCCGCATCCTCGCTGCAGTCCTTCATCTCCCTGGTCCTGAACGCGCTGGTCGCTGCATTGCTGGCGCCCTGGCTGGGCGCGTCCCCGCAGATGCTGGCCCTGGGCTCCCTGGTGCTCACCGTGCTGGGCTACCTGGCCTGGCAGCTGCGGCCGCGGCCGCCCCGGACGCGGCCCCTGCCCGACGAGCCACTGCTACCGCTGGCCAATGCCGGGCAGCAGTGAAGCCGGCCCGGCAGCGGCCGGCGGCCTGCGCGGCGAGACGAGGCGCCCTTCGGGCGGATGCCTGTGAGCTTCGGTCGCCGCATCGGCCGACCGGCATCGCACCCCCTCGGTGCTCCGGCGCCATCCGTCACGCGCAGTTCTCAGGGCAACTGGGACGGTGCTCACGACGCGCGCGACGCGTCACCATTGTTTGCGTTCCAGGACCCGCCAGGGCCGTGCCGTCACCATTGTTTGCAGTTTTCGTCTTGTCCACCGGTACCGGGACCCGGAGACTGGCAGGCAACCCACAGGCAGACCGGTTGCGCGAAGACCATGGACAAAGGACACGGCATCACCGTCTACGATCGCGCCGGCAACCGCCTGCGCGGATGGCTGCAGGACAACGGCCACATCCACCTGGCCCAGCACGCCCATCGCTACACCTACGGCCGGCTCAACCGCAAGGGCGACGTCGAGCTCTACGACGATGAAGGCGGCGTCACCCTGGCCTGCGTCGGCGGCGTGGCGGCGCAGGACGCCGACGCCGAACCCGAACCGCCCCGGGCACTGGTCGCCTGAGCGCCCGTCCAGCCAGCAGGCTGTTGAAAAACAGCCTGCTGGCGGCGGCCATGGATGGCCGCTCGGCGAAGCAAGTGCGTGAGCAGTTGATTCGACGGGAGCCCGTCCGGACCTGCGCCGGACGGGCGACTTGAAAAACGACCTGGAAGGTCGTTTTTCGACAAGCTGCCAGACGTCGTTCTGCCCGGCCAACCGCGGCTCCCCTCGTGGCAACGCATCGCGGGCTGTCCCGGCCACGCGGAGGCCGGCGGCAGCCGATGAGTCAGGCCTTGCCCAGCGCCGAGAGGATGGCCTTGGTGCCGAAGTAGGCCAGCAGCAGCAGCGCCATGCCCGACAGCGTCAGCCAGGCGGCGCGCCGGCCGCGCAGGCCGTACCGGTGGTGGGACAGCAGCAGGCCGCCGAACACCAGCCAGGAGGCCACCGAGAAAAAGGTCTTGTGCGCCAGGTGCTGGCCAAGGATGTCTTCGATGAAGAGGACCCCGCTGACCAGGCTGAGGCTGAGCAGGACAAAGCCCGCCTGCAGCAGTCGGAACAGCAGGCCTTCGGTCAGGGTCAGCGGCAGGGACTGCAGGAAGGGCAGCGGGCGGCGCGTACGCAGGGCGTGCTCCTGGATCGCCAGCAGCAGCGCGGCCAGGCTGGCCACGCTGAGGGTCGAATAGGCGAGCAGCGAGGTCAGCGCGTGCAGGCTGATCTGCCAGGTGTCCGGGCCGGTCCCCGGCCGTCCATCGGGAAGCAGCAGGGCGACCAGCACACAACCGGCTGCGATCGGATAGACCAGGACGCCGAGCGGGTCGAGGTGGCGTCTGCGGGCGGCCAGCATCTGCACCGCGGCCATGCCCAGACCCACCACCGAGAGGGCGAATCCGAAGCTGTGCCGCACGCCTCCCGCGGCATGGATGGCCATCGCCAGGGCCGCCGCATGGAAGAGCACGCCCAGCCCGGCCAGAAACAGGACCGGCGCATGGCCGATGCGATCCACGCCGTGGCGCAGGCGGCCGGCCGTGAGGGCAGCGGCGGCCAAGTAGAAGAACAGGGCGATGGTGAGGGCCAGGGGCATGGTCGTGCAAGTCTCGCACGGCGCTCCGTCCGGCGTCAGCGCATGCGCGCGGTCGGCCGTTCGCCGGCCAGCGCGTCGGCGGGGCGGGTCGTTGCGGCCGACCGGCGACGGTCGCGGCAGGCCATCGATTCTCCACGCGCCGGCCAGGCCAGGGGACGGGTCGCGACCCGGAAGGGGGCCGGAACAGCCGTTCCCCGGCAATCTGCCGGCCCGGGTCTTTCGCAGGGCGGCGAATCATCGCAGTCGAGGTCCCGCCGTGGCGTGGAAATGGGCGGTCCCAGCAGCGATCTCATGAGGGATCCGGGCTAAGCTGACCCTGACACCCATGGCAGGAGTGACGATGAACTGGACAGGCAGACGGGCGGTCATTGCGTTCCTCTTCGCGACGGCCTGGAACGTCGATGCCCTGGCCGGCACGGTCGGTCCCGTGGATCGCCTGCTCAGGGACGGCTTCGATCCGCCCTTCGTGTACCTGCTCGACGACGGCAGCGGCAACGTGAACATCGGTCCGCCATCGACGTTCGACCCGGACATGCTGTGGGGCAACTATTTCCTGGTGCAGCCCGGCGCCGAGGTGGTCACGGCCATCGAGGTCGCCTTCGGCGCCACCTTCCCGTCCCTGGCGAACGGGCCGGTGACCTTCTGGCTGCTGGTCGACGCCGATGCCGACGGCGATCCGCGCAACGCGACCGCCCTGGCCAGCGTCCAGGCGACGCCAGACGTGTCGGGCAACGCCTTCTACCGGGTGGCGATCCCGCCGATGCGGGTCCAGGGCGCGATCTTCGTTGGCGCCAGCGCGCAATTGCTGGGCGGCCAGGACCGGCCGGCGCGGGTCGACACCGACGCGGTCGCCGACCGCTCGTGGTTCTTCTATGCGCCGGACATCGCGGCGGTGATCGACGACCTGGCCAGTGCGCCGTTCGGCACGCGCATGGACAACACGCAGTTCGTGCCCTTCCCGGGCGGCTTCATGGTCCGGGCGATCGGCCAGCCGGACAACTGAGCCCGGTTCGGGGCCGGCATCGGCCGGGCTCTCAGCGGCCGACCGGCCCGATCAGCGCCAGCATGGCCTCGCGGCGGCCGGGCTCGACCGCTTCGGCGTGCCCATAGGCCTCCAGGGCCTGCTCCGCCAGCGCGCGTGCCCGCCCGGCATCGCCGGCATCGGCGTGGACGCGCGCCGCGATCGCCAGCAGGTTGCCGGGGATCTGGCTGCTGGGCGGCACCCGTCCGGTGGAAAGCGCGAGCACGGCATCGATGGTTTCGCGCGCCCGGTCGTGGTGTCCGGCGCGGCCCAGGTGGGCAGCCAGGTTGGCGCGGGCGACCAGGATGGCGGGATGGTCGGGCGGGAACAGCGAGACCCGGATGGCCAGCGAGTCTTCCAGCAGGGGGATCGCGTCCTCGACCCGTCCTTGGTCGGACAGCACCAGCGCAAGATTGTTGAGGTTCACCGCTCGGTCGGGGTGGCCGTCCGGCAGCGCCGACTCGAGCAGTGCGCGGGCCCTGCCGTAGGCGGCGGCGGCCTCGTCGAGCCGGCCCAGGCCGTGCAGCGCATAGCCGAGATTTCCCTCGCGCAGCGCCTGGGCCCGGAGGTCGCCCTCGCCCGGACTGGCCAGGGCAAGGGCGGCCTGGGCCTGGGGCAGGGCCTCCTCGTAGCGGCCCAGGTCGTTGAGCAGGGCCGCCAGGTCGTTGCGGAGGGTCGCCTCCGTGACCGGGTCGCGGCGTCGGGGCAGGGACGCCAGGGCGCTGTGCAGGAGCTCCTCGGCGTCCTGGTAGCGGCCCTGGTACCAGGCGAGCAGGGCCACGGCGTCCAGGGTGCGGGCACGAACGGCGGGCGGGGCCGTGCGGTGCAGGCGCTCTGCCGCCGCGATCTGCGCGGCGGCATCGTCCAGGCGGTCCAGGGAGAGGTAGGCGCGGCCAAGGGCGACGCGAAGCTCGCCCTCCAGCAGCGGGTCCGCGGCAAAGCGATTGCCCAGGCCGGAGACCGCCTTGTCGACCGCCTCGCCAAGGGTCAGCGAGGTGCCGCTGACATGCGGGTCCGCGGCGCTCACCATGTCGATCAGGAACCGGTTCGCCTGGCGGGCCCGTTCGGCCTCCCGTTCGGCGCGCTGCGCCTGGTCGAGACTGGCGACCAGGCCGCCCAGGACACCGACCAGCGCCACCGCGCTGGCCGCCGCCGCGACGCGGTTGCGGCGCAGGAAGCGCCCGAATCGGTACCAGCGGCCATCGCCGCGCGCCTGCACCGGGCGGTGGTCGAGCCAGCGACGCAGGTCGTCGGCGAAGGCTTCGGCGGTGCCGTAGCGGCGTTCGGGCTGCTCGGCGATCGCCTTCATGACGATGCCGTCGAGGTCGCCGCGCAGGCCGCGCCGCCAGCTTGCCGCAGCAGCCCCGGTCAGGGACAGACTGCCGGGATCGAGGCGGCTGCTGGGTCGCGTCGGTGCCGGCGCCGCGAGCAGGCGGGCGAGGGCATCCAGGGAGCGGCCAACGGACTCGCGGGCCGGTCGCCCGGCCACCAGCAGGTACAGCAGCAGTCCGGCCGAATGGATGTCGCTGGCCGTGGTCAGGGGTTCGCCCCGGAACTGCTCTGGCGAGGCGTACTCCGGCGTCATGGCGGCCAGCGCCGTGACCGTGCGGTCCTGCGCGTCGCCGCTGCCGATCGAGGCGGCGATGCCGAAATCCAGCAGCTTGACGGTGCCATCGTCGGCAACCAGCACGTTGGACGGCTTCAGGTCGCGATGCACGACCAGTGCCCGGTGCGCCGCAGCCACTGCGGCCAGAACCTGCAGGAACAGCCGGACCCGGGCGCGCAGGTCGAGGCCCTTGCGTCGGCACCACTCGTCGATGGCCGCGCCGCGGATGAATTCCATCGCCACCCACGGTGCGCCGTCCGGCGCGCTGCCCCCGTCGATCACGCGGGCGATGTTGGGATGCTCCAGGCGCGCCAGCAGCCGGCGTTCGCGCTCCGCCCTGCGCAGCGCGTCGGCATCGGCAAGGTGGTCGGGAACGATCTTGATCGCCGCCTGCTGCTGGAAGTCGCCGGCATCGCGTTCGGCCAGCCAGACCTGCCCCATTCCCCCCCGGCCGATCGGCTGGAGCAGGCGCCAGGGACCCAGGCGCGAGGGCGCGGACGGATCCCCTTCGAGAAAGCCCTGGCTGCTGCCATGGGCGGCCAGCAAGGCATTCACCTGGTCCAGCAGCGCGTCGTCGCCGGCGCAGGCCTGGGCCACGAACGCGCCTCGTGCCTCTCCGTGATGTTCCAGGGCGGCCTCCAGTAGGGCCAGCGCCGCCCGACTGGTCACGACAGCGCCTGGAAAAGGAAGGCGCGCGCGACCTCCCAGTCGCGCTGCGCCGTGGATCGCGACAGGCCCAGGACGGTCGCCACCTCGGCCATTTCAAGGCCGCCGAAACAACGCAGCTCGACCACTCGCGCCTTGCGCTCGTCGAGCGCTTCGAGCTGACGCAGCGCCTGGTCCAGGGCCAGGGCATCGATGCCATCGCCGGTGCCGGCGACGTCCAGCGCCAGCGACAGGGTCAGCGGACGATCGCCGCCACCGCGTTTGCCGGCATCCCGGCGCCGGGCATGGTCGACCAGGACCTGGCGCATGCGCCGGGCGGCGATCGCGAAGAACTGCCGGCGGTCGGCTGGCGCCAGGGTGTCGTCGGCGGCCAGGCGCAGCCAGGCCTCGTGTACCAGGGCGGTGGGCGACAGCGTGTGGCTGCCGCGCTCGACGCCGAGCTGGCGTGCGGCCAGCCGGCGAAGCTGGCCGTAGACCAGGGGCAGCAGGGCGGCATCGGCGCCGCTGTCGCCGGCCGACAGCCGATGCAGCAGGACGGTGATGGCGCCTTCGTCGTCGGACATGGGCCAGCGGCACGCGGGACGGGCGTCAGCTTAGCGTCCCTTTGCCCGGTCCCGGGAGCCCGGGGTCAGCGCGCCGACTGCGGAGCGACGATTTCGCTGTGGCCCCAGGGTGTCGGCGGCAGGTCCACCGGCGTGGCCAGATCGAACTCGACCTGGAACAGCCGCCCGCCGGGCCGCGACAGCTCGTACAGGAAGCGCTGGCCGGGCTCGATCTCCATCGCCCAGGTGTTGGTCACCGAGGCGGTCAGGCCCTCGCGCTCGAACATCGCCACCGACTCGGCGTCGACCGGGAATTCCTGGCGCTGCGGCGTACCGGGTCCGGCGGTGTCGCCGCCGTACATGGTCACGGCGTCGTCGCTGCCATCCTCGTGACGGTGGTCGTGCTTCAGGCGCAGGCCAGTGCCGGTGCGGGTCAGCACCCAGGTCCGGCTGTGGTCGTCGCCGACATGGAAGGGCACCTTGACCTCGGTCTGGCCGCATTCGCGCACGTGCATCACCAGGGCCTTGCCTTCAAAGGCGTCGTCGGGCTGCGCGGGCTGGTTGGCGACGATGCGGCCGGCGTAGGCCTGGCCGCAGTGGCTGCGCAGACGGTCCAGGAAGGCATCGTGCGGGCTGTCCGCGGAGGGCGGCGCCTCCGCTTCAGCCTGCGGCGGCGGGGGCGCGGCCGGTTCCGGCGCGCTTGCAGGGGCGGTCTGCGGCGACTGGCCGCAGGCGGCCAGGGCGAGGGCTGCGCACAGCAGCGTCAGGCGGGTTGTCGTGTTCATGGCGCCACCCTACGCCGCGCGCCGGCCCCGGGCAAGGCGCGGCACAGCAGGGTCGTATACTTGGCGCCTTGCAGTCGACCCGCCCGGCCGCCGGTGCGGCGCGGGGAGTCGCTGCCCCGAGATCCGGAGTCCAGCATGTTCCAGTCCCTGAGCGAACGCCTCGGCACCACCCTCGACCGCCTGCGCGGCAAGGCGCGGCTGAGCGAGGACAACATCCGCGAGGCCCTGCGCGAGGTCCGCATCGCCCTGCTCGAGGGCGACGTCGCCCTGCCGGTGGTGCAGGCCTTCATCCAGCGCGTCAAGGTCCGCGCGGTCGGCCAGGACGTGCTGCGCAGCCTCACGCCCGGCCAGGCCCTGGTCAAGGTCGTGCGCGACGAGCTGGTCGCGGTGATGGGCGGTGCCGGCGCGCAGCCGCTGAACCTCAATGCCCCGGCGCCGGTGGTGATCCTGATGGCCGGCCTGCAGGGCGCCGGCAAGACCACCACGGTGGCCAAGCTGGCGCGCCACCTGAAGGAGCGCCAGAAGAAGAAGGTCATGGTGGTCTCCGCCGACGTCTACCGGCCGGCGGCGATCGCCCAGCTGGAGACCCTGGCCGGCCAGGTCGACGCGGTGTTCCAGCCGTCCAGCGCCGGCGAGCAGCCGGTGGCGATCGTCGAGCGTGCCATCGACGCCGCCCGCAAGGCCTTCGCCGACGTGCTGATCGTCGACACCGCCGGCCGGCTGGCGGTGGACGAGGCGATGATGGCCGAGATCAAGGCCCTGCACGCCGCGGTCAAGCCGACCGAGACGCTGTTCGTGGTCGACGCGATGACCGGCCAGGACGCCGCGGCCACCGCCAAGGCGTTCGCCGACGCCCTGCCGCTGACCGGCGTGGTGCTGACCAAGGCCGACGGCGACGCCCGCGGCGGCGCCGCGCTCAGCGTGCGTTACGTGACCGGCCGTCCGATCAAGTTCATCGGCCTGGGCGAGAAGACCGAGGCGCTGGAGCCGTTCCACCCCGACCGCATCGCCGGCCGCATCCTGGGCATGGGCGACGTGCTCAGCCTGGTCGAGGAGGTCGAGCGCAAGGTCGACCGTGACAAGGCCACGAAGCTGGCCGAAAAGGTCGCCGCCGGCCGCCGCTTCACGCTCAAGGACTTCCGCGACCAGCTCCAGCAGATGACCCAGATGGGCGGGCTGTCCGGCCTGCTCGACAAGCTGCCCGGCATGGGCAAGCTCACCGAGCAGGTCAAGGGCAAGGTCAACGATCGCGAGATCCGGCACATGATCGCCATCATCGACTCGATGACCAAGAAGGAGCGGCGCAACCCGACCCTGCTCAACGGCAGCCGCCGCGCCCGGGTCGCGCGCGGCTCCGGCACCCAGCCGGCCGACGTCAACCGCCTGCTCAAGCAGTACCAGCAGATGGAGAAGATGATGGGCAAGCTGAAGGGCGGCGGCATGAAGGGCATGCTGCGCGGCCTGAAGGGCGCCATGGGCGGGTTGGGCGGCGGCGGCATGCCGCCCGGCGGCATGCTGCGCTGAGCGGGCAGGCATGAGCGCCTGTCCCTCGCCTTGCCGTCACGGCGGCGCCCCGGGTCGCTGAGCCGGCCACGTCCGTGAACGCCTGGCTGCTGGTCTACGTCCTGGGTGCCGGCCAGGGCGCGCTGCTGGCGCTGGCGCTGTGGCAGCGTCGCCACGAGGCCGCCGGGCAGGGGCTGCTTGCCGCCTGGATCGCCCTGGCCAGCCTCGACCTTGCGGTGCGGGCGCTGTACCTGGCCGACCCCGGGCCCGGCCTGTTGCGGCCCTACCGCCTGGTCGGGTTGTTCCCCTTCCTGCACGCCAGCGCCTTTTACCTTTACTGCCGGATGGTGGTCCGCGGCGACGGCCTGCGCCGGGCCGACCTGTTGCACCTGGCCGTGTTCGCGCTGGCGGTGCTGGCCTGGGCGGATCTGCTGCTGCTCGACGAGGCGGGGCTGGTCGAGCTGTACCGTGCGCTGGCTGCCGGACGGATCCCGGCGCGGGCACCCTGGCTGGACCTGGCGATGATGGCCTGGGGCCTGGCCTGGCTGCTGCTGTCCCTGCGCCTGGTCTGGCGCTACCGGCGCCGCCTGCTGGCCAGCGCCTCGGACGGCGATCCGGGCGCGCTGCGCTGGCTGATCGCCATGGGCCTGTCGCAGGCGCTGATCTGGGCGATCGCCTTCGGCCAGTGGCTGACCACCTTGCCCTGGCTCAGCTACCGGCTGATCTATGCGGCGGTGGCGGCCTGGGTGTTCCTGGTCGGCTACCTGGCCCTGGTCCGGCCGCAGGTGCCGCGTGCGGCCGGCGACATCGAAGAGGCCGCCGCAGCCGAAACGCCGCCGCCGGATCCGCTGCCTGCCACGGATACCGAGGACCCGCGGGCCGACGCCGTCGCCGCCCGCATCGACGCCCTGATGACCGAGGGCCGGGTGCACCGCGAGCCGGCCCTGACCATCGCCCAGCTTGCCCGGCGCAGCGGCTATCCCGAGTATCTGGTCTCGGCGGTGATCAACCGCCGCCACGGCGTGCCGTTCTGGGAGTTCGTCAACCGCCACCGCATCGCCGATGTGTGCGCGGCCCTGGCCGACCCCGGCGACACCCGCACGGTGCTGGAGATCGCCTTCGCTGCCGGCTTCACCGCCAAGTCGACCTTCAACGCCGCCTTCAAGCGGCTGCAGGGCGAAACGCCGGCGGCCTACCGGCGCCGCTGCGCAGCGGACCCCGCAGCAGCCACTCGCAGACCAGCAGGTTGACCGGCCAGCACAGCCAGGCGGCGGCCAGGTAGGCGGCGTCGAAGGGCAGGCCGAGCACGGCGATGCCCAGCCCCAGGTAGGCGCGCAGGGTCACCGCGGCGAAGGTCAGGGCGATGCTGCGCAGCATCCAGCGCCGGTGCGCCTCCAGGCGGCCGGCGATGGCGTGACGGATCGCCAGGCCGGTGAAGGCCAGCCAGAGCAGGGACAGCAGGGCGAAGTTGAAGGCATTTGCCAGGCCGCCCTGGGCGCGCGGCGCCAGCAGCAGGCCCGAGACCCCGCCGATCAGCACCGCGGCCACGTACAGCCAGCCGCTCGCCCGGTGCAGTCCGGGCCAGCCTCGGCGAAGGCCGCTCAGGTACTGGACCGGTGCCAGCACCAGGGCCAGCCCGGCCGCGAAGAAGTGCGCCGGCACCGGCCAGCCGGCCTTCGCGAAGCTGACATGAAAGGGGTTGCGCGGATTCCAGCCCTGGTACAGGTAGGCGAAGGCGTGGCCGGCAATGGCCAGGCAGGACAGGGCGAACACGGCGAAGGCCAGCTTGCGGAGCAGGAGGTTCCAGGGCAGGCGCACAGGACAGGTCTCGACGGGCAGGGACGGTCCAGCCTGACCGCTGGACAGGTGTCCGGCGTCCGGTCCGGCCGGACCGGACTTTTTCGCCCCCGTCGGTCGCGCCGAGCTGCCGCCTGGTCGATCCGGCACGGCTTTGGCGCCCTGCCGGCCATCCAGGGGCGTCGTCCCGGGCCACGGATCCGGACCAAGTCCGGAGCGGCCGTGTTCCAGGGGACCGCTACATCCCGAGAGTCTCGGCCGAGTCGTAGAAGATGACGTCGTCGGCATCGATCTCGGCGGCGCCGATGTCGCAGCGCGGCGGGCCGCCATAGCCGTGCGGCCGCGTTGTGCCGTGCTGGTCGGCACCGGTGCAGGCGCCGTCGCCGACCTGGCTGGGCGATCCCGCGCTCATTGCCGGACTGTCGCGGCGCGGCCAGTGGATCGGCGTGACGCTGAGGCTGCTGCGGTAGCGCAGCGGGGTCAGCCGCGGGTCGAGGCCGCGCAGGTTGCTGATCCCGGGCAGGCCGATGCAGCTGGCCCCGTACAGGAGGTTGTGGCCGTCGCTGTCGGCCACGACCTGGGCCGGGTCGACCACGCAGTCGTTGAGGTTGCCGGCGACGATGCTGTTGCGCAAGGTCAGGTGCCAGGGGCCGTCGGCACCATAGTGCCGGAGCCCGTCGCCACCGTTGCCGACCAGGGTGACGTTGCGCAGGACGAGGTGCTTGCGCAGGGCGATGATGCCGTCGCCCTGATTGCCGCTGATGGTGCTGTCCTGCACGAGCAGGGACTGGTTGCCGGCGCCCGACTGGAAGACCGAGATGGTGCTGTTGCCCAGGTTCGAATGCACCGCGCTCTCGGTCAGCCGCAGTGAACCGGAACCGGTGAAGCGGATCGCCGCGCCGGTGCCGCCGAAGGATTCGTTGTAGGCCAGCTCGCTGCCGGCGACCCGCGTATCCGGTCCGTCCGAATAGAGGCCGCCACCGACGAAACCGGCGTTGCCGATCAGGCGCATGGCGTTCAGGCGCACGATGCCGGCGCCGGACTGCACCAGCACGCCACCGCCCACGGCATTCGGGGAATTCCTGCCGTTGATGATGTCGAAGCCGGTCAGGGTGACGTCGCCCTCGACGATCCGTACGGCCAGGGAGTTGTGGTTCGCGTTCAGCACCGGGCGCTGTTCGCAGCCGGGACAGAAGATGCTCATCGAGCGGGCGATGCGCAACTCGCCGGTGGCGCCGTCGTGCGCCACCAACGGCCGGGTCAGCAGGTACTCGCGGCCGGATTGCAGGTGGATGGTGTGGCTGCCGGGCAGGGCGCTGGCCTCCATGATCGCCGCGCGCAGCGTGCACTGGCTGGGCGGCAGGCCGACCGGGTCGCACACGCCGTTGCCGGGATTGGCGTCCGGCACGTCCAGCGAACTGGCCGCCACGAAGGTGGCGGCATGGGCGGAAGGCAGCAGGATGAAGGACAGGAGTCCGGCGCGGAGCAGACGAGACATGAGTGAACGCTCTTGAAGACGTGGGCCGCACCCGTGTCGGCCCTCGCCTGTACCTACGGGCCGACGAAGGCGCAGGGATCAGCGCTCCGCCCCGAACCGTCGCCGATCAATCGGCCACCGGCGCTGTCGTCGCTGGACAGCGGCGTCTGGCGGGTGCTGCCGGATCGAACGGACATCGGAAAACCCCGGGCCGCCACACGGCGCGTTGCAGACACCAGGCCATCCCGGCCTGAAGGAGTGCCGCCATGACCCGATCCGTCCTTGCCGCCGCGCTGACCCTGCTGGCGCTGGCTGCTGCCTACCCCGCCCAGGCCGGTACCGGCCGCCTTGCCGAGCTGGAGGTGTTCGACCGCGCGACCGGCCAGGCCTTGCCTGTGCATCGCCACCAGGGACGACTCTGGGTCGCCGGGCGGCCGGGTCACGAGTACGAGCTGCGCGTGCGCAGCCGCCATGGGGGTCGCCTGCTGGCCGTGACCAGCGTCGACGGCGTCAACGTGGTGACCGGGCAGACCGCGGCCCCGGACCAGTCCGGCTACGTGCTCGCCGGCCACGGCCAGGTGCGCATCACCGGCTGGCGCAAGAGCACGCGGCAGACCGCGGCCTTCGAGTTCACCACCCTGTCCGACAGCTATGCGGCGCGCACCGGTCGTCCGGGCCATGTCGGCGTGATCGGTGTGGCCCTGTTCCGCGAGGCGGTTCCGCAGCGCTGGCAGGGCGACGAGCTGGCCGCCGGCGAGGCTGATCGGCATCGCGCCCGGGCACCGGCAGCGCCCTCGGCCTCGGCGCCGCCCTCGGCCGCCGAGAGCCTGGGCACCGGCCACGGCCGCCGCCTGGACTCGCCGGTCCGGAACGTCGACTTTGCGCGCGCCACGACGCAGCCCGACGAGGTGATCGAGATCCGCTACGACAGCCGCGAGAACCTGGTGGCGATGGGGGTGCTGCCGGCCCCGTGGCGCCACGACCGGCAGCCGCGCGCCTTTCCGGCCGGCTTCGTGCCCGATCCCTGAGGCCGCATCGCCTGCGCCGGGCGGCCCGGAACCCGCGACCGTGTCGCAGGCGGTGAGACGGCCGCCATGGCAGCATGGCGGCCATGGACGGCACGCCCCCCGACCCGCGTCGTGATCCTCTGGATGGCTTCCATCCGGCGGTCGCCGACTGGTTCCGCCGGGCCTTTCCCGGCGGCGCCACCGCGGTCCAGTTGCGTGCCTGGCGCGAGGCCCGCGCCGGCCGCCATGCCCTGGTCTGCGCGCCGACCGGCTCGGGCAAGACCCTGGCGGCCTTCCTGGCGGCGCTCGACGACCTGGTGGTGCGCGGCCTGGCGGCGCCGCTGCCGGATGCCGTCCAGGTGCTCTACGTGTCGCCGCTGAAGGCGCTCTCGAACGACATCGAGAAGAACCTGCAGGCACCCCTGAACGGCATCCGCGACCGCCTGTTCGAACTCGGCCTGCCCGACGTCGGCCTGCGCGTCGGCGTGCGCACCGGCGACAGCACCGCCGCCGAGCGCGCCCTGATGCGCCGGCTGCCGCCGCACGTGCTGGTGACCACGCCCGAATCGCTGTTCATCCTGCTGACCAGTCCCTCCGGGCGCGCCATGCTCGGCGACGTGCGCACCGTGATCGTCGACGAACTGCACGCCCTGGCCGGCAGCAAGCGCGGCGCCCACCTGATGCTGTCGCTGGAGCGCATGGCGGCGTTGACCGGCCGGCGGCCGCTGCGCATCGGGCTGTCTGCGACGGTGCGGCCGGTCGACGTGGTGGCCCGCTACCTGGTCGGCGAGGGCGACGACGGCGATTGCGCGGTGATCGACGCCGGCCATGCCCGCCGCCGCGATCTTGCCGTGGAAGTGCCGGGCGCGCCACTGGACGCGGTGATGTCGAACGAGGTCTGGACCGAAGTCTACGACCGCCTGGCCGAGCTGGCCCGCGGCCATCGCACCACCCTGGTGTTCGTCAACCAGCGGCGCCTGGCCGAACGGGTCGCCCGGCACCTGGGCGAGCGCCTGGGTGAGGGCGAGGTCGCCGCCCACCATGGCTCGCTGGCGCGGGCGCAGCGCCTTGACGCCGAGCAGCGCCTGAAGTCCGGCCGCCTGCGCGCCCTGGTCGCGACCTCGTCGCTGGAACTGGGCATCGACATCGGCGAGGTCGACCTGGTCTGCCAGCTCGGCTCGCCGCGCTGGATCAGCGCCCTGCTGCAGCGAGTCGGTCGCTCCGGGCACGCCGTCGGCGGCCTGCCCAAGGGCCGGCTGTTCCCGCTCAGCCGCGACGACCTGCTGGAGTGCGCAGCCCTGCTGCGGGCCATCGACGACGGCGTGCTGGACCGCTTGCGCGATGCCGGCGCACCGCTGGACGTGCTCGCCCAGCAGGTGCTGGCCGAGGTCGGCTGCGGCGAATGGCGCTGCGACGAGCTGTTCACCGCGGTCCGTTGCGCCGCGCCGTACCGGAGCCTGGCGCGCGGCGAATTCGACGCCGTGCTGGCGATGCTGGCGGAAGGGTATGCCACCCGGCGCGGCCGACGCGGCGCCTGGCTGCACCTGGACGGCATCAACGGCCGGGTGCGGCCGCGGCGCGGCGCGCGCCTGGTCGCGGTGACCAATGCCGGCACCATTCCCGACCAGTTCGACTACGACGTGGTGCTGCAGCCGGAAGGCCAGCGGATCGGCACCCTAAACGAGGACTTCGCCTTCGAGAGCGTCGCCGGCGACATCTTCCAGCTCGGCAACAGCGCCTATCGCATCCTCAAGGTCGAGACCGGCAAGGTGCTGGTCGAGGACGCCCGCGGCCAGCCGCCCAGCCTGCCGTTCTGGTTCGGCGAGGCGCTGGGCCGCAGCGACGAGCTGTCGCAGGCGGTCTCCGCGCTGAGCGCCGACGTCGACCGTGCCCTGGACGAAGGGCCGGACGTCGCCGCCGGCCTGCTCGCCCGGGTGCCTGGCCTGCCGGTCGCGGCCGGCGCGCAACTGGTGCAATGGCTGGCCGCCGCGCGGGCTGCGCTGGGCGTGCTGCCGACCCTCGACACCCTGGTCGTCGAACGCTTCTTCGACGAGGTCGGCGACGCCCACCTGGTGATCCATTCGCCGTACGGCTCGCGCATCAACAAGGCCTGGGGCCTGGCCCTGCGCAAGCGCTTCTGCCGCACCTTCAACTTCGAGCTGCAGGCCTCGGCGCTGGAGGACAGTCTGATCCTGTCGCTGGGCCCCAGCCACAGCTTCCCGCTCGAGGACGTGGTCCGCTTCCTGCACAGCGCCAGTGCCCGCGATGTCCTGGTCCAGGCGCTGCTGGACGCGCCCATGTTCGGCACCCGCTGGCGCTGGTGCGCCAGCGTCGCCCTGGCGGTGCGCCGCATGAACGCCGGTCGCCGGGTGCCGCCGCAGTTCCAGCGCAGCGATGCCGAGGACCTGCTGACCGTGGTCTTCCCCGACCAGGTCGCCTGCGCCGAGAACCTGTCCGGGCCGCGCGAGGTGCCCGACCACCCGCTGGTCGCCCAAACCCTGCACGACTGCCTGCACGACACCATGGACGTCGACGGCTTCCTGGCGCTGCTGGCCGGGATCGAGTCCGGTCGGGTCCGTGTCGAGTGCCGCGACCTGGTGGCGCCGTCGCCGCTGGCCGGCGCCATCCTCAACGCCCGCCCCTATGCCTTCCTCGACGATGGCGAGGCCGAGGAGCGCCGTACCCGGGCGGTCGGCTGGCAGGCGCTGCCCGATGCCGCCACCGCCGCCACCTTGGCGCGGCCCGATCCGGCGGCGGTGGCGAAGGTCCGCGACGAGGCCTGGCCGCTGGTACGCGATGCCGACGAGCTTCACGATGCCCTGATGGTGCATGGCGCCCTGGCCGAAGCGGATGTTCAGCGGCTGGCTGCCGCGGTGTGGCTGGACGAACTGGTCGCAACGGGCCGCGCACTGACACTTGCGTGGCCCGATGGCCGCCGCGCCGCCTGTGCTGTGGAACGCTGGCCGCAGCTCGGGCCCGCCTGGTCCGGCAACGGGATAGAGGTCGTGGCGGGGACAACCGCGCCGGGCGATGTGGAGGCGGCCGACGCGGACCCCGACACCGCCCTGGTCGAGCTGCTGCGCGGCCGGCTGGAGCTGCTCGGACCCACCACGGCGGCCGCGCTGGCGGCGCCGTTCGCCCTGCCGGAAGGGCGGGTCGAGGCGGCGCTGCTGCGTCTGGAAGGGGAGGGCGTGGCGATGCGCGGCGCCTTCGACGCCGGCCTCGGCCCCGGCCAGTGGTGCGAGCGCCGCCTGCTGGCGCGCATCCACCGGCTCAGCCGCGACCAGCGGCGGGCCAGCCAGAAGGCGGTGCCGCCCGCGCAGTTCCAGCGCTTCCTGCTGCACTGGCAAGGCATCGCCGGCGCCGGCGAACCGCGTCGCGGCGAGGCCGGACTGCTGGCGGTGCTGGACCAACTCGAGGGCTGGGTGGCGCCGGCCTGTGCCTGGGAGCGCGACCTGCTGCCGCAGCGCCTGGCCGACTGGTCGCCGGCGCTGCTCGACCGCCTGTGCGCAAGCGGCCGGATCGCCTGGTGGCGGCCCCGTGCGCAGGGCGCCGTGCCGTCCGGGCGCGGCGCACCGGTGCGCGCCACGCCGATCCTGCTGTCGGCGCGCGCCAGCCTGGGCCACTGGCAGGCCCTGGCCGCCGGCGAGCCGGCGGCCGGCCAGGATCAGTTGGCCGGGCTGGATGGCCGTGCCCGACGGGTGGCCGAAACGCTGCGCGCCTGCGGCGCCCTGTTCCTTGACGACCTGGTGGCGGAGAGCGGCCTGATCCTGGCCGAGGCCGAGACCGCCCTGGGGGAGTTGGTCGGTCAGGGCGTGGTCGGCTGCGACAGCTTCGCGGGACTGCGCGCCCTGCTGGCGCCGGCCCGGCACCGGGCGCGCCAGCGGGGCAGGGCGCTGCCCGCCGATGCCGGCCATGCCGGTCGCTGGAGCCTGCAGCGCGTCCGGTCTGCCGGCGCGGGCGAGGCGGGCGGCGGCCTGGCCGAACCCGCCGTGGAGCATGTCGCCCGGGTCCTGCTGCGCCGCTACGGCGTGGTGTTCCGGGCCCTGCTGGCGCGCGAGCAGCACCTGCCGCCCTGGCGGGCCCTGCACTACGTGTACCGGCGCATGGAGGCGCGCGGCGAGCTGCTGGGCGGCCGCTTCGTCGAGGGCCAGGCCGGCGAGCAGTTCGCGCTGGCCGAGGCCGCCAGCGCGCTGCGCGGCCTGGCGCCCGGGCAGGGCAGCCTGGTCGCGCTGAGCGCCGCCGACCCGCTCAACCTGTGTGGTGTCCTGGGCAGCGGCACGCGCCTGCCGGGCCTGGCCGGCAACCGCCTGCTGCTGCGCGACGGCGTGCCGGCCGGCAACCGCAGCGGCCGGCGCATCACCCTGGACCCGCAGCTCGCCCTGGCCGATCTGGACCGGGCGCGCCGGATCCTGGCCGCCAGCGCAGGTCCGCGCGCTCGGGCCTGAGCGCGTCGCGCGGCCCGGCCACGACCGGTGCCGCAGGCTGCGGCGCTCGGTGGGGCGCGGCCACCGGCGCCCGGGGATCGGGTCCGATGCCGAACAAGAGGGCGCATTCCCGGCCGTGCGGCGTCTGCCGAAGGAGGCGGCAGGTCGGCCGGGCTTGCGCGGGCCTTCCATTTCCAAGGGGTGTCGCTATAATGTCGCGTTCATTCGCGCCCCCGTCGGGACGCGATTCCCACCCAGAGTCCCCGCACATGGTCAAGATTCGACTGGCTCGCGGCGGCGCCAAGGCGCGGCCGTTCTACCACATCATCGTCGCCGACGAGCGCAGCCCGCGCGACGGCCGCAGCATCGAGCGCGTGGGTTTCTACAACCCGATCGCGACCGGCCAGGAGCGTCCGCTCGAGGTCAAGCTGGAGCGCGTCGACCACTGGGTCGGCAAGGGCGCCCAGATGACCGAGAAGGTGCGCTCGCTGGTCAAGCAGGCCCGCAAGAGCCAGCCCGCCGCGGCCTGAGGGCCGCGCGCAGCCCCGCCATGGATCGTCGCGACCGCCGCGTCCTGGTCGGGCGTGTGGTCGGGCTCCATGGCGTCCGCGGGGGCCTCAAGGTGGAGTCCTTCACCGAGCCCCGCGACCGGATCTTCGACTACCAGCCCTGGATCGTGCGCCAGCTCGGTGCCGAGCGCGTCGCGCGCGCCAGGCCCCTGGTGCGCCAGCAGCGCATCGCTGCGATGGTCGACGGCATAGACGACCGCGACGCGGCGGCAGCGCTGCTCGGCGCGGAGATCTGCGTGCGCCGGGCTCAGCTCCCGGCACCGGCGCCCGGCGAGTTCTACTGGACGGATCTCGAGGGGCTGGCCGTCGTCAACCTGGATGGCGTGCAGCTCGGCGTCGTCGAGTCGCTGTTCGCGACCGGCGCCAACGACGTGATGGTGGTGCGGCAGGGCGAACGCGAGCGCCTGGTGCCGTTCGTCCGTGGCAGCCATGTGCGCCGCGTCGACCTCGACGGGGGCATGATCCTGGTCGACTGGGATCCGGACTTCTAGACCGGGTATCTCATGGGGGCGTGATCTCGACGGCCGCGGTAGCGGCTTCATGGAACACCCGGGCCAGCCCGGCCAGCTCGCCCGGTGCGGCCGGCCAACATGGCCGGCGCCGGCCTCCTACCTGGTACGACAGGATCTTGCCGTGCGCATCGACGTGATCAGCCTGTTCCCCGACTTCGTCGACGCCGCCAGCGGCTTCGGCGTGGTCGGCCGCGCCCGGCAGCGCGGCCTGCTCGAGGTGGTCGGCTGGAATCCCCGCGACTTCACCGGCGATCCCCACCGCACCGTGGACGACCGCCCCTACGGCGGCGGACCGGGCATGGTGATGCTGGTCGATCCCTTGCGTGCCGCGCTGGCTGCGGCACGCGACGCCGCGCCGGGGCCTGCGCGCGTGATCCACCTGAGCCCGCAGGGCGAGCGCCTGAGCCAGTCCGGGGTCAGGCGCCTGGCGGCCCTGCCGCGCCTGGTCCTGGTCTGCGGACGCTACGAGGCGATCGACGAGCGCCTGCTGGCCGCCGAGGTCGACGAGGAACTGTCGGTCGGCGACTACGTGTTGTCCGGCGGCGAATTGCCGGCCTGCATCGTGATCGATGCCGTCGGCCGCCTGCTGGACGGGGCGCTTGGCGACGCCGACTCGGCGCGCCAGGACTCCTTCGGGGACGGGCTGCTGGACTGCGGGCACTGGACCCGCCCGGAGCACCACGCGCTGGGCGCCGTGCCCCAGGTGCTGCTGGGCGGCGACCATGCCGCCATCGCGCGCTGGCGCCGCCGCGAGGCGCTCGGCCGCACCTGGCTGCGGCGCCCCGACCTGCTGGCCAGGGCCACCCTGGACCCGGCCGACCGCGTCCTGCTCGCCGAGTTCATCGACGCCTGGCGGCGTGCGGGCGGATCCGGCGCGGCCTGAGCCGGCCGCAGCGTCAGCCTGGGCGGGGTCGGCAGGGGGGGGTGTCGCGGTCCCGGATTGGATGCCAGGGTCCGGTCAGGACGGCCCGGCGGGCCGCCCTGGCGGGACCTTCCCAAGCACCGTCGGGATCTGCCATAATCCGCGGTCTTTGCAAGCCCCCCCGATTCTCACGTCATTGGTGAACGCCATGAACCTGATCCAGCAATTCGAAGCCGAGCAGATGGCGCGCCAGCTGCCGGATTTCTCCCCCGGCGACACCGTGGTGGTCAACGTCAAGGTCAAGGAAGGCAACCGCGAGCGCATCCAGGCCTATGAGGGCGTGGTCATCGCCAAGCGCAACCGCGGCCTGAACTCCGCCTTCACCGTGCGCAAGATGTCGCATGGCACCGGCGTCGAGCGCGTGTTCCAGGCGCACAGCCCGGTGATCGACTCGGTCGAGGTCAAGCGTCGTGGCAAGGTGCGCGGCGCCAAGCTGTACTACCTGCGTGGGCTCGAGGGCAAGGCGGCGCGCATCCAGGAGGATCTGGCCGCTTCCGCGAAGGACGCCGCAAAGCGCGATGCCGCCAAGAAGGCGGCCAAGAAGGCCAAGGAAGCCTGAACCCGGGCAGCTGGACGGTGTGCGCGAGCGCGCCGTCCGGGGATCGCCGCGAAGGCCGCCAGCAATGGCGGCCTTCGGCATTTGCGGGGTCCTGTGGGCCGCTTGGCCGCGTGCCGGGTCGTCAGGCGAGAAGGGAGCGCAGCATCCAGGCGGTCTTCTCGTGCGCCTGCATGCGCTGCGTGACCAGGTCGGCAGTGGGCTGGTCGTCCGCGCCGTCCGCCACCTTGAACGCCTCGCGCGCGGTCCGCGCGCAGGTCTCGTGGCCGTCGACCAGCTGCCCGACCATGCCCTTCCAGTCGGGCACCCCGGCCTCTTCCTTGATCGCCGACAGCCCCGCGAACTGCGCACCCGAGCCCGGCGCGTACATGCCCAGGGCGCGGATCCGTTCGGCGATGTCGTCGTTGGCCAGCCACAGTTCGTTGTACTGGACCTCGAACATGGTGTGCAGGGTGTTGAACATCGGCCCGGTGACGTTCCAGTGGAACGCATGGGTCTTGAGGTACAGGGTGTAGTTGTCGGCCAGCAGGCGGGCCAGACCCTCGGCGATCTGCCGCCGCTGCTTCTCGGGAATGCCGATGTCGATCTTCGCCTCGGCCTTCTTCGCCTTCGCCTCGATCTTGCGCTTGCCGCTTGCCATGACCATCTCCTGTCGGAACCGGAATTGGCCCTAGGCTAACCCGCCGCCCCGTCACAATGAAGTCAGCTCCGCCAATGGCGTCAATCGACCCTGCCGATCGCCGTCCCGGACTCCCGCCCCTGCCGCCGCCGGGCAGCGTGCGCAGCGCCGACCGCGGCCGGCTGCTGCGCCTGCGCCAGCGCCTGCGCGGCGCGAAACCTGACCAGGTGGCGGCCCTGGCCGAGCAGTACCGTGCCCTGTGCGAGACGTCGGCGGCGGCGGTCGGGGCCCGCCGGCAGGTCCTGCCGACGCCGCGCTTCGACGGTTGCCTGCCGATCCACGCCGAGGGCGAGCGCCTGGCCGGACTGATCGCCCGGCACCGGGTGGTGGTGGTCGCCGGCGAGACCGGCTCCGGCAAGACCACGCAGATCCCGAAGCTGGCGCTGGTGGCCGGTCGCGGCGCCGCCGGTGCGATCGCCTGCACCCAGCCGCGCCGGATCGCGGCGCGCAGCGTCGCACGCCGGGTCGCCGAGGAGCTCGACACCCGGCTCGGCGAGCTGGTCGGCTATCAGGTGCGCTTCGACGAGCGCGCCGGCGAGGACACCGCGATCCGCTTCATGACCGACGGCATCCTGCTCGCCCAGGCGCAGTCCGACCCCTGGCTTTCCGCCTACGACACCATCCTGGTCGACGAGGCGCACGAGCGCTCGCTCAACATCGACTTCCTGCTCGGCCTGCTCAAGCGCCTGCTGGCGCGCCGCGACGACCTCAAGGTGATCGTCACCTCGGCGACCATCGACACGGCACGCTTCGCCGCCTTCTTCGATGGTGCGCCGGTGGTCGAGATCCCCGGCCGCAGTTACCCGGTCGAGCGCCGTTGGCGGCCGCTGGCGGACCGCGAGCGCGGCGAGCGCGGGCTGGTCGCGGCGCTCGCCGACACGGTCGCCGAAATCGGCCGGGAGGATCCTCAGGGCGACGTCCTGGTGTTCCTGCCCGGCGAGCGCGAGATCCGCGAAGCGCACCGCGTGCTGGCCGAGCTGCGCCTGCGCCATACCGAAGTGCTGCCGCTGTACGCGCGGCTGTCGGCGCGCGACCAGGACCGTGTGTTCCGGCCCGGCACCGGCCGGCGCATCGTGCTGGCCACCAACGTCGCCGAGACCTCGCTGACGGTGCCGCGGATCCGCCACGTGGTCGACGCCGGCACCGCGCGGATCAGCCGCTACAGCCCGCGCAGCAAGGTGCAGCGCCTGGAGGTCGAGCCGATCGCCCGCGCCAATGCCGAGCAGCGCGCCGGCCGCTGCGGCCGCACCGGCCCGGGCATCGCCTGGCGCCTGTACGACGAGGCCGATTTCCTGGCGCGCCCGGAGTACGCCGATCCGGAGATCCTGCGCAGCTCGCTGGCCAACGTCATCCTGCGCATGCTGTCGCTGGGTCTGGGCGACATCGAGGCGTTCCCGTTCATCGACCCGCCCGGCGAGCGCGCCATCCGCGAGGGCCTGCAGCAGCTCGCCGAGCTCAGGGCGGTCGACGGCCAGCGCCGGCTGACCGACATCGGCCGGGCGATGGCGCGCTTCCCGATCGACGTCCAGCTCGCCCGGATGCTGGTCGAGGCCCGCGAGCTGGGCAGCCTGCGCGAGCTGCTGGCGATCGTCGCCTTCCTGGGCGTCCAGGATCCGCGCGAGCGGCCGGCCGAGGTCCGCCAGCTCGCCGACAGCCGGCACGCCGAGTTCGCCGACGCCCGCTCGGATTTCCTGTCGGCCTGGAAGCTGTGGCAGGCCTTCGACGCCGCCCACGCCGAGCTCGGCAGCAGCCGGCTGCGCGCCTGGTGCGAAGAGCGCTTCCTCAACTTCATGCGCATGCGCGAGTGGCGCGAACTGCACCGGCAACTGCTGCAGATCGCCGATGCCATCGGCTGGCCGCTGGCCGGCCCGGACGGCAAGCCGGCGAGCTACGAGGCGATCCACCGGGCGATCCTGGCCGGCCTGCCGACCAGCGTCGCCCGACGCGGCGAGAAGGGCCTGTACGAGGGCACCCGCAGCCGCGGCTTCTCGATCTTCCCGGGCAGCGCCCTGGCCAAGGCGCAGCCGCCCTGGCTGCTGTCGCTGTCGGTGATCCAGACCGCCCGGCTGTACGCCCACGTCAACGCCCGGATCGAGCCGGACTGGCTGTACGCACAGGCCGGCCACCTGCTGCGGCGGACCGTGTTCGAGCCGTTCTGGGATGCCGACCGCGGCCGCGTCCAGGCCTTCGAGCAGGCCAGCCTGCTCGGCCTGGTCGTGCATGCCCGGCGCCGGGTCGACTATGCCGCCACCGACCCCGCCGGTGCCCGCGCGATCTTCCTGCGCGACGGCCTGGCCGAATGCGACCTGCGCAGCCGCAGCGATTTCGTGGCCGACAACGCGCTGGTCCTGGCCCAGGCGCGCGAGCGCGAGGCTGCGCAGCGACGCCAGGGGCTGGTGCTGGATGCTGAAGCGAGGGCCCAGTTCTTCGAGGCGCTGGTGCCGGCGACGGTGAACTCGACCCGAGCCCTGGACGACTGGTACCGGCGGCTGCCGGCCCCGGAACGGCGAGGCCTGCATTGGCAACTCACCGACCTGCTGGCCCAGGACACCGGCGCCGACGGCTTCCCGGCGCGCCTGCAACTGGCCGGGCACTGGTTCGACCTGGACTACCGTTTCGTGCCGGGCGACGAGGCCGATGGCGTCTCCCTGCGGGTGCCGCTGGCCTGGCTCAACGCGGTGCCGCCGGCGCGTCTGGACTGGCTGGTGCCCGGCCTGCTGCCGGCGCGGGTCGCAGAGCTGATCCGCTCGCTGGCCAAGCCGCAGCGACGCAACTTCGTGCCGGCACCCGACTTCGCCCGGGCCTTCGCGCAGGCGCAGGCACCGCGCGATGTCGCCCTGGTCGACGCGCTGGCGGCCTGGTTGCGCAGCACGACCGGTGTCGACGTTGCAGCCTCTGATTTCGACGACAGCGGGTTGCCGGCCCACCTGCGCATGCGCATCGTGGTGGTCGACGAGGCCGGCACCGAAGTCGCACACGGGCGGGACCTGGCCGCCCTGCAGGCACGCTGGGGACGGGCCGCCCGCGCCGCCTTCGCGCAGCGCGCGGCTGGCGGCTTCAGCCGTACCGGGCTGACCCGGTTCGAACCCGATGAGCTGCCCGACCGCATCGAGGGCGAGGCCGGTCTGGCCGCCTATCCGGCCTTCGTCGACCGCGGCGAGCACGTCGACCTGGTGGTGTTCGAGACCGCCGCGCAAGCGGCACAGGCGCATGCCGGCGGCCTTCGCAGGCTCCTGCTGCTGCGCCTGGCCGACCTGCGCCGGCGCCTTGCCCGGCAATTGCCGCTCGATGCCCAGGCGCAGTTCGCCTGGGCCGGCATCGGCTCGGTGGATGTGCTGCGCGCGCAGATCGTCGACCACGCCCTGGCCAGGCTGCTGGTGGAGGCCGGGCCGGTGCGCAGCCGTGCCGCCTTCGAGGCGCTGGCCGGCGATCTCGGCGAGCGGCTGGGTCGCGCCGTCAACGCCCGGGCACTGAAGGTGGCCGATGCGCTCTCGGCGCTGGCCCAGGCGGCCCCGGCCCTCGCACCCCCTCTGCTGGGCTTCGCTGCCGCCAACTTCGACGACTTGCACGCGCAGCGCCAGGCACTGTTCCCCGCCGATCTGGGCGAGCGGATACCCGACGAGCGGCTTTCGGAGTATCCGCGCTACCTGCGGGCCATGGCGCTGCGCGCCCAGCGGCTGCAGGACGACCCGCGCCGCGACCAGGCGCGGATGCTGGTGGTCGAGGGCTTCCAGCGGCGCATCCAGGCGCTGGCCGGGCGTGCCGACGGCCAGCAGCTGGAAGACGTGCGCTGGCTGCTCGAGGAACTCCGGGTGTCGTTGTTCGCGCAGGAACTGGGCACCCGGGAGCCGGTCTCGGAAAAGCGCGTGGAGCGAAGGCTCCAGGCGCTGGAGAGCTGATCGGCGATTCCGTAACGGAGCGGGGGTCGCCCCTGCGGCGGGTTGCGCGCTGCCGGTCGGGGTCGTGCTGCGGACCGCCGGCCTGCGGTGGCTCGGCCGATGCGCGGCGGAAGCCGGGCCGGCGCCTGCGCAGTTCCTTGACGCCGTTCAGCCAGACAGGCCGGGGCCGGTCCGGCTGCAGCGGGACTCAGCGAACGCGGCGGACCCGCGCGGACGCGTTGTAGCCCTCGATGCGCAGGTTCCAGGCGCCGAACAGGCCAGGTTCGATGATCACGGTCGGGTCCTGCACCGCCCGGATCGCCAGCGGCGTGAACGAGCCGGCCATCTCCCAGACCATGCCGTTCTCCAGCGTGAAGGTGGTGCGGCTGTTCCAGCCGGTGAACTCGCCCTTGATGCGGCTGACGATGGCGTTGCGGGAGACGGCAGGGTCGCTCAGGCCGCGGTTGTCCGCCTGGGCGGGGTAGGCAGCGGCGGCGCTTGCCGGCCAGTTGGCGCGCAACCAGTCGTTGAGCCGGGCCAGCTCGTCGGCGGACAACCGGTCCAGGCCAGCCGAGCTGAAGTCGTCGCTGCTCATGCGCTCCTCCAGGGAAGAGAAGTCCTGTGCCATCGCGGTGGATGCGGTCAGGACGAGGAACAGGAGGAGGACGCGGGCGATGATGTGCATACGGCGGGCCTTGGCGAGGGTTCGGACGTCAGGGGCGGATTGTAGCCGCGATCCGGCCGCCACCACGGCGGCGACCGTCCGCCGGCCTACAATGGTCGCCATGGAGTCAGCCGCCACCGTCGATCCCGCCGCAGGCGCCGTGCTGCCGGACTGGGCCGCACCGGCGGCGCAGGCGCTGATGTCCGACGATCGCGACGCGCTGATCCAGGTCCTGGCCCTGCTCGACGGCCTGCAGGTCGACCCGGCGACGCGCGCGGCGGCCATCGCGCGCCGGCTGGATTGCTGGTCGCAGGCCACGGCGGCGGTGCGCGAGTGCGGCGCCCTGCGCGAAGGACTGGGTGAGGCCGGGCTGGTCTGGAGCCTGCACGCCGATCCGACCGGCGCTGCCAACGCCGAGGGGCTGCGCCGGCTCCTGCTGGCGATCGTGCGCGACCTGCGCGTGGTGTTCATCCTGCTGGCCGAGCAACTGGTCGCCCTGCGCCAGGCGGCACGCCTGCCAGCCGACCAGCGCCGGGAGCTGGCCCGGCTCGCGGCGGACATCCACGCGCCGCTGGCAAACCGCCTGGGCATCTGGCAACTCAAGTGGGAGCTGGAGGATCTCGCCTTCCGTTTCCTCAACCCGGACACCTATCGGCGCATCGCCGGTCTGCTCGATGAGCGCCGTGGTGACCGCGAGCGCTACATCGAGCAGGCCGGCCGTGCGCTGACCTTGGCCCTGGGCCAGGCCGGCCTGCGCGCCCAGGTCGCCGGCCGGCCCAAGCACATCTTCAGCATCTGGAAGAAGATGGGCCGCAAGAACGCGGGATTCGGCGAGCTGTACGACGTCCGTGCCCTGCGCGTCCTGGTCGACGACGTCGCCGCCTGCTACGCGGCGCTGGGCGTGGTCCACAGCCTGTGGACGCCGATTCCCCAGGAGTTCGACGACTACATCGCCCGGCCCAAGGGCAACAACTACCAGTCCCTGCACACGGCGGTGGTCGGCCCCGACGGCAAGACGCTGGAGGTGCAGATCCGCAGCCATGACATGCACGCCCACGCCGAGCTGGGCGTCGCCGCGCACTGGAAGTACAAGGAGGGCGGGCGTGGCGACGCCGCCCTGGAACGCAAGATCGCCTGGCTGCGCAACCTGCTGGAGAACCGCGAGGCCGGCGAGGACGACCGCGGCCTCTACGAGGGCTTCCGCACCGACACGGTCGAGGACCGTGTATACGTGCTGACCCCGCGCGGCCAGGTCGTCGACCTGCCGGCCGGCGCCACCGTGCTGGACTTCGCCTACCACGTGCACACCGAGGTCGGGCATCGCTGTCGCGGCGCCAAGGTCAACGGCCGCATCGTGCCGCTGAGCCACTGCCCGCAATCGGGCGACCGCATCGAAATCCTGACCGGCAAGCAGGCGGCGCCGCGCCGCGACTGGCTCAATGCGCAGGCCGGTTACCTGGTCAGCGGTCGTGCCCGCGACAAGGTCAGGGCCTGGTTCCGGCGCCTGGAGCTCGACCAGAACCTGCGCGAGGGCGCCGCCCTTCTGGAACGCGAGCTCAAGCGCCTGGGTCTGCACGAGTGGCCGCTGGCGCCGCTGCTTGCGCGCTGGAACCTCAAGCGCATCGAGGAGCTGCATGTGGCGGTCGCGCTCGGCGAGGTGTCGCCGGCGCAGGTGGCGCGCGCCATCCACGAGGCGCAGGTGCCGCGCCCGGCGCCCGCGGAGCCGGCGCCGCGCCAGGGCCAGGTGCCGGCGGCCGGCGACGCAGTGACCGTCGAGGGCGTGGACAATCTGCTGCTGGCCTATGCGCGTTGCTGCCAGCCGCTGCCGGGCGACGCCATCACCGGCTACGTCACCCAGGGGCGCGGTGTCAGCGTGCACCGCCAGGACTGCGGCAGCCTGGCCCGGATGGCGGCCCGGCACCCCGAGCGGGTGCTGCCGGTCGAGTGGGGTCGCCGGGCGGCCGGCCAGTTCGAAGTCGGCCTGCGCCTGCGCGCTTTCGACCGTGGCGGGCTGCTCAAGGACGTCACCGCGGTGTTCGCCGGTCTGGGCGTGCCGGTCCTGGCCCTGGACTCCCGCATCGATGCCCGCCAGGGCGAGGCCGAGATCCGCTGCGCGGCCCGCGTGCGCGATGTCGATCAGCTGGGTACGCTGCTGACCCGCCTGTCGGCCCTGCCCTCCGTCCGCGAGGCGCGGCGGCTGAGCTGATTCCCTCTGCGAATGTGAGTTTCATCGCACAAGCACGGTTCATGCGCCAGGCCTTCTAATGGCGCGATCCGATTTCCGATCCGACCCTTCAAGGCCCCGCCGCGCCATGCATCCCCGCCATCGACCCGAACCCGAACTGGGGCGTATCGACGACCTCGACCCGGAGCGCCCGGACCGGCCGGTCGAGGAGCCGCTCATCGCCGGCGAGCGGCGGGCGCCGAGACGACCGCCGCCGCCGGGCCGCGGGGCGCGCTGGCCCCTGCTGCTGACCGGGATGGTGCTGGTCGCCGCGGCGCTGGTCTGGAGCCAGCGCGAGGCCCTGCGCGAAGGGTTCCCCGCCTCCCAGACCCGTGAGCTGCTCAACGCCGCCGCCCGCGCCGAGGCGGAGGGACGCTGGCAGGGAGAGGCCGGTGGCAACGACGCGCTCGCCCTCTATCAGCGGGTGCTGGCCGACGATCCGGACAACGACGCCGCGCGCCTCGGCCTTCGCCGGGTTGGCCAGGCCCTGGTCGGACAGGCCCAGGATGCCCTGGCCACGGCTGACCCGGCGCGCGCCCGTGCCCTGGTCGCGCTGTTGCCAGACACCGGCGAGGCCGGTGCCACGGTGGCCGACCTCGAACGTCGCATCGCCGCCATCGAGGCGGCCGGCCAGGCCCTGCCTGCGCTGCTGGAGCGCGGTCAGGAGGCGCTGGCGCGCCGTCGTATCCGTGGCGATCAGGGCGCCCTGGTGGCGTTCCGGCAGATGCTGGCGATCGATCCCGGCAACGCCGTTGCCAGCCGGGGTATCGAGGACGCGCTGGCGGTGCTGGCCGACGAGGCCGGCCAGGCGCTCGGCGCTGGCCGGCTCGACAGTGCCGGCGGGATGATCGAGGCGATCGCCGCCGAACAGCCCCAGCACGCCAGCCTGCCGGCCCTGCGCCAGCGCCTGGCGCAGGCGCAGGCCGGCCAGCAGGCCGCGGCGGAAGCCCAGGCGCGCGCAGCGCAGCTCGCGGCTGCCGAACAGGCCGCTGCGACCGCCGCTGCCGCGGCGGAGGCGGTCGAACGCGAGGTCGCCGAGCTGGCGCGCGCTCGCGAGCAGCAGGCGGAAGAACAGGCACGCCGCGACGCCGAGTTGCGCAGACGCCTGGCCAGTGCCGATCGCGCCCTGCAGGCAGGTCGCCTGGAGGATGCCATCACCGGTTACCAGCGTGTCCTGGCCCTCGACGGCGACGATCCGCGCGGCCAGGCCGGCCTTGAACGCGCGGCCGAGCGCGCCCTGGCACAGGCACTCTCGGCGATCGAACAGCGCAACCCCGCGCGGGCCGAAGCCGGACTTGCCCTGGCCCGGCGTGCCGGCGCCGATGCAGCGGCGCTGGCCGACGCCGAGGCCAGCCTTGCGGCGATGAACGAGCGGCTTGCAGAGGTGCTGGCGCGGCCCGAGCTCGACGCCGCCGCCCGCGCCCGGCTGAACCGGCTGATGGAACAGGCACGCGGCGCCGAGCGCCGGGGCGCGCTGGTCGAGCCCGCTGGCGCGAGCGCCTACGACCTGTACCGCCAGGTGCTGGCCATCGATCCCATGGACGAGGATGCCCGGCGCGCGGTGGCCGCCCTGCCCAGCCGTGCGCAGTCGCTGGTCGTCCACCATGCGGAAATGGGTCGGCTGGTCGAGGCCGGCGATGCCCTCGACGCCCTGGTCGCCATGGCCCCGATGGATCCGGCAATCCCCGAACTGCGCCGGCAGCTCGCGAACGCCTGGCTGGAGCGGGGCAGCGGCCAGGCGCGGGCTGGCGAGACCGGTCCTGCGCGCCTGTCGCTGGAGCGTGCCCGCTCGCTGGCGCCAGGCCACCCTGGACTTGCCGTCCTGGCGCGCGAGATCGATGGCGGCTGAACCGGTCCACGGTTCCCGGTGCCCGCCGCACGCGGTGCGGGCGGGACCGGGCCTGCGGGCCGCGGCGCCGAATCGCGCTAAAATCGCGGTTCGACAACGGGCGAGTGCATGCCGATCACCCTGAAAACCCCCGAGGAAATCGAGCAGATGCGCACGGCCGGCCGCCTGGCCGCCGAGGTGCTGCGCATGATCGAGCCACACGTCCGCCCGGGGGTCACCACGGAGGAGCTGGACCGCATCTGCCACGACCACATCGTCGGGGTGCAGCAGGCGGTGCCGGCCAACCTCGGCTACGGCGGCGCGCCCGGCCGGATGCCGTTCCCGAAGACCATCTGCACCTCGGTCAACAACGTCATCTGCCATGGCATCCCCAGCGGTGGCAAGGCGCTCAAGGCAGGGGACATCGTCAACATCGACGTCACCGTGATCAAGGACGGCTGGCACGGCGACACCAGCCGCATGTACTACGTCGGGGAACCCCCGGTGCTCGCCCGGCGCCTGGTGGAGACCACCTACGCGGCGATGTGCGCCGGCATCCGCATGGTCCGGCCGGGCGTCCAGCTTGGCGATATCGGACATGCCATCCAGCAGGTCGCCGAGGCCGAACGCTTCTCCGTGGTGAGGGAATACTGCGGGCACGGCATCGGCAGGATCTACCACGAGGAGCCGCAGGTGCTGCACTACGGCCAGCCGGGTACCGGCGTGGTCCTGCGGCCGGGAATGGTGTTCACCATCGAGCCGATGGTGAACGCCGGCAAGCGGCACACCCGCCTGCTGCCCGACAACTGGACCGTGGTCACCCGCGATCGCTCCCTGTCCGCGCAGTGGGAACACACCGTGGCCGTCACCGAGGACGGCTTCGACGTGCTCACCCTGCCGCCCGGCGAGCCGCTCTGAGGCCGGGCCGCCGTGCACGCCGTCGCCGACCCCGGACTCGAGCGGTTGCGCGGCGAGGTCGCCGCCTTCGACAGGGCCCAGGAAACGGCGTTCCGCGGTGATGCGCCGGTTGCCGATCTGCTGAGGGAACGGGCGCACGCCTTCGACGGGTGGCTGACCTCGCTGTGGGCCGAGGCGGTCGGCGACGACGATGGCCTGTCGCTGTTCGCGGTCGGCGGTTACGGTCGGGGCGAGCTGCATCCGCAGTCCGATCTCGACCTGCTGGTGCTCTCCGACGGCGAGCCCGATCTCGCGCGACGCGGCCGCATCGAGGGCTTCGTGTCCCGCCTCTGGGACCTCGGCCTGCGCCCGGGCCACGCGGTCCGCACCCTGAGCCAGTGCACCGCCGCTGCCGCCGCGGATGCCGCGGTGTGCACGACGATGATGGAGGCCCGGCTGCTGGCAGGTCCTGCCGGGTCCGCCGCCGCCCTGGCGGCGGCGATCGCCCCCGACCAGGTCTGGCCGCTCGACCGCTACGCGGCCGCCAAGCAGGCCGAGCTGACCGAGCGACACGCCCGCTATGGCGATACCAGCTACAACCTCGAGCCCAACCTCAAGGACGGTCCGGGCGGGCTGCGCGACATCCAGACCATGGCCTGGATCGCGCTGCGCGCTACTGGCAGCGCCGACCCCGCCGAATGGGCCCGGGCGGACGTCCTGCGCGCCGGCGAGTGGCAGGCGCTGGTGGCGGCGGGCGAACAGCTGTCCCGGTTGCGCTTCGCCCTGCACCTGGTTGCGGGCCGTGCCGAGGAGCGTCTGCTGTTCGACCATCAGCCGCCGCTGGCGGAGCTGTTCGGCCTGCGCGACGAGCACCGCGACAACCGCGCCGTCGAGCAGCTCATGCAGGGCTATTTCCGGGCTGCGCTGGCGGTCCGGCGGATACAGGCGCGGTTCGATGCGCGCTGGCGCGAGCGCTACGAGGGCGACGTCGAGGGCCAGGGGCTGGACGACGACTTCCTGCGCTACGGCTCGCGGCTGGCGGTGCGCGACATGGCGGCGTTCGAGCGCGATCCGGCCACCGCCGTGGCGCTGTTCGCGTGCTGGCAACGGCATCCCGACCTCACCGCACTGAGCGCCGACACCACGGCGGCGTTGGACGCCCTGGTGCAGCGCGGCGATGCCGCGCTGACCGGGCGGCCGAAGGCGCGCGACGCCTTCCTCGCCATCCTGCGCGGCGCCGACGTGTCGCGGACGCTGCAGCGGATGCACCTGCACGGCGTGCTTGGCGCGTACCTGCCGGCTTTCGCGCAGGTGACAGGACGCATGCAGTACGACCTTTTCCATGTCTACACGGTCGACCAGCACACCCTCAACGTGATCCGCAACGTCGACCGCATCGCGGCCGGCGAGGCGCCGGAGTTCCCGCAGGCGGCAGCGGTGTTCGAGGGACTGCGCAAACCCGAGCTGCTCTATCTCGCGGCCCTGTTCCACGACATCGCCAAGGGCCGTGGCGGCGACCACTCGGAACTGGGCGCCGCCGACGCCGCGGAGTTCTGCCGCGCGCATGGCATGGGCGAGGCCGATGTCGACCTGGTCGCCTGGCTGGTGCGCCAGCACCTGCTGCTGTCGGTCACCGCCCAGAAATCGGACGTGACCGACCCGGCCGTGATCAACGGGTTCGCCGCCATCGTCGGGGACCGCGAGCGGCTCGACGCGCTGTACCTGCTCACCATGGCCGACATCGCCGGCACCGGTCCCACGCTCTGGAACACCTGGAAGGCGCGCCTGGTCGCCGACCTCCACGCCGCCGCGCGCTTCGCCTTGCGGCGCGGCCTCGAATATCCGATCCATGTCGACGAACGCATCGCCGAGTGCCGCAAGGCGGCGCTCGCGCAGCTCGCGGACGAGGGCATCGATGCCGCCCAGGCGGAGGTCATCTGGCAGGATTTCCCCGCCTCCAGCTTCCTGCGCTACCGGCCCGGACTGATCGCCTGGGTCACCCGCAACGTCGCTTCGGCGCGCAGCGACGCGCTGCCCCTGGTCGCGGCGCGCCGTGAGGGCGAGCGCGGCGCGCGCGAGATCCTGGTGCACAGCCAGGACATCGACGGGCTGTTCGCGGCGATCACCTCGGCGCTCGACCGCCTCGACCTGGACGTCGTCGAGGCTCGGGTCATGACCTCGACCCGGGGTCTCAGCCTGGACACCTTCCGCGTCCTGGAGCGCAGCCGGCGCGCACCCGATCCCGGGCTGCCGGTCGCCGAGCGCGAGGCGGCGTTCGCCGAGCGCGACGAGGAGATCGTGCGCAGCCTGCGCTACGCGCTGCGGCAGCGGCCGCTGCGCCTGGGACCGGTGCGCCGGAGCCTGAGCCGCACGCAACGCCACTTCCACATGAGCCCGCGGGTCGAGTTCAGCCCGTCCGCCACCGCGGCCCGCACCCGCATGGCCCTGGTGTGCTCGGACCGGCCGGGTCTGCTGGCCCTGGTCGCCCAGGTGCTGCGCGAGCAGCAGGTGCGCGTGCATGGCGCCAGGATCGCCACCTTCGGGGAGCGTGCCGAGGACTTCTTCGTGCTCAGCGACGAGCGCGACCGGCCGCTCGAGGAGGCGGCTCAGCGGGACCTGGGGCAGGCCCTGGCCGAGCGCCTGGACGCCGCTTTCGGTTGATCCGGGCCCGTCCGGAGGGCCTGTCGGCCCGGCCCGCCCGGCCAGCAGGCACGTCGGGCATCGTGCTCGTCTACCATGGCGGGCCCGCACGAGCCCAGACCCCATGAGCGTATCCGCCCGTCACATCGACCAGGCCGCCATCGAAGAGGCCTTCGGCGAGCTCTCCTCGCTCGACCAGCCCGCCCTGGCCGCGCGCGCAGGGTCGCAGGTGGAGGCGGTGCTCGATGCCCTGGAGTCGGGCGAGCTGCGCGTCGCCGAACCGGACGGGCAGGGCGGCTGGCGGGTCAACGACTGGATCAAGAAGGCGGTGCTGATGTATTTCCGGATTCGCGGCATGGCGCCCATGCCTGCGACTCCCGGCGGTCTGCTGGGTGCCTGGGACAAGGTGCCGCTGCGTTTCGCCGGCGACACCGGCGAGGCGGTCTACCAGAGCGCCGGCGCCCGGGTGGTTCCGGGTGCGATCGTCCGCCGCGGTGCGCATGTCGGCCGCGACGTGGTTCTGATGCCGAGCTTCGTGAACATCGGCGCGCACGTCGGCGCCGGCACCATGGTCGACACCTGGGCGACCGTCGGCTCCTGCGCGCAGATCGGGCGCAACGTCCACCTCTCCGGCGGTGCCGGGATCGGCGGCGTGCTCGAACCGCTGCAGGCGACGCCGACCATCGTCGAGGACGACTGCTTCATCGGCGCGCGCTCGGAAGTGGTCGAGGGCGTGGTGGTGGAACGCGGCAGCGTGATCGGCATGGGCGTGTTCCTGGGTCAGAGCACGCGCATCTACGACCGCGCCAGCGGCGAGGTTCACTACGGCCGGGTGCCGGCCGGAAGCGTGGTGGTGCCCGGCAGTCTTCCCTCCGAGGATGGCCGCTATTCCCTGTCCTGCGCGGTCATCGTCAAGCGCGTCGATGCCCGCACCCGCGCCAAGACCTCGATCAACGAACTGCTGCGCATGGCATGAGCCGCCCCGCGCGCGCATCGGTCCCCTGTCCGCAACTCCCTACCTTGCCATGAGCCACACCGTTTACGGGCTGCCCAACTGCGATACCTGCCGGAAGGCGCGCAACTGGCTGCAGCGCTTCGGGGTGGACCACGATTTCGTCGACTACCGGACGCAACCGGTGGCTGCCGAACGCCTGCGCGCCTGGGCCGGTCGGCTTGGCGGGTTCGATGCGCTGATCAACCGCGCCTCCTCGACCTGGCGGAACCTGCCCGGCAATCGCAAGGCGCCGGGCAGCGAACCGGAATGGCTGCTGTTGATCCGCGAGTATCCGGCCCTGGTCAAGCGCCCGGTGCTGGAAGGCGCCGACGGCTCGGTGACCCTGGGTTTCTCGGATGCCGCTTGGAAGCGGCTGCTTCTGCCATGAGGCTGCGCCAGCCGCCCGACGATCGACGCCCCGGCGCGAAGGCGGGTCGATGAGCGACGTGCTGGCCCTGGCCTGCGAGCTGATCCGCCGTCGCTCGGTGACGCCCGAGGACGACGGCTGCCAGGACCTGCTGGCCGCACGCCTGGCCGCCGCCGGATTCGCGATCGAACGCCTCGATACCGGTGGGGTGCGCAACCTCTGGGCCAGCCATGGTTCCGGCGGGCCGGTGCTGTGCCTGCTGGGTCACACCGACGTGGTGCCGCCCGGCCCGCTCGAGGCCTGGCAGCACGATCCGTTCGATCCGGTGGTGCGCGACGGCCGGCTGTACGGCCGCGGCGCCGCCGACATGAAGGGGTCGGTGGCCGCCTTCGTGGTGGCGCTGGAACGGTTCGTCGCCGCCCATCCTGACCATCCCGGCACCGTCGCCCTGCTGCTCACCTCGGACGAGGAGGGCGATGCCATCGACGGCGTGCGCGCCGTGGTCGAGCGGTTCCGCGCCGAGCGACGCGCCATCGACTTCTGCCTGGTCGGCGAGCCCAGTTCGGGGCATCGTCTGGGCGACGTGGTCCGTATCGGCCGCCGTGGTTCGCTCACCGCGACCGTGACCGTCCATGGCGTGCAGGGGCATGTCGCCTACCCGGACAAGGCCGTCAACCCCATCCACCGCGTCCTGCCGGTGCTGGCCGAGCTGGTTGCGCGAGCCTGGGACGCGCAGCCCTGGCCGGACTTTCCGGCGACCTCGCTGCAGGTCGCCAATGTGGCGGCCGGCACAGGCGCCAGCAACGTGATTCCGGGCACCGCCACGGTGCAGTTCAACCTGCGCTACTCGCCGCGCTGGACGGCCGAGGGCCTGATCGCGGAGATCGAGGCCGCGTTCGCACGCCAAGGCGTCGAAGCCTCGATCGCCTGGCATCGCTCCGGCGAGCCTTTCCATACCGCCCCTGGCCGGCTCCGGGCAGCGGTCCGCGAAGCGGTGCAGGGAGCGTTGGGGGTGACGCCGGACGAGAACACCGGCGGCGGCACCTCCGACGGCCGCTTCGTGGCCCTGCTTGGCGCCCAGGTGGTCGAGCTGGGTCCGGTCAATGCCAGCATCCACAAGGTCGACGAGCATGTCGAGGTCGCCGATCTGGAACGCCTGCCGGGACTGTACGGCGCAGTATTGGCGCACTGCCTGCTGGACGCTGGGCGGGCGCCCTGAGCAAGGTCCGATCAGGCCATCCCTGGCCTGATCCGGTTCGCGCGCGTCCGGCACAGGATCGGGCGCGGCTGCGCCGAGTCGTAGGCTCTGCGCCTGCTTGCGCGCGCCGGCCTTGCTGGTCGGTGGAGCCTCCGACCCGATCGGAGGGCACTTGCGGCGCCGCTCGGCCGGTTCCGGATGGCGGTTGGCCGGTTCGGCCGACCTGAACCGTGCGCCCGGGAACCGGCCAGCGGGCTGCCGAATCCGGCAGGTGCCGGCGGTCTGCGATCCGGTCGCGTTCATGATGCAGCGCACAGGCGGCCGGGTCGCGCCTGTGCTAGCGTCACGGGATTGTCAAGGCCGACCAGCCAACCATCCGGAGGGAAATCCATGTCTCGCATCATCCTGGCGCCGCTGTCGGCGCTGCTCGTGCTGGCAATCGGTGTCGCCCACGCCGCGACGCCCCAGCAGCCCTACGAGCGCAGTGCCGACGAGGCCGTGCAGGAGGCCTTCTGGGCGGTCAGCGGCGGTGAACTCAAGCTGCGGGTGAACGAGGATTTCCTCGAGCTGTTCGGCGTTCATGCCCGACTGCCGGCCCCGGCACCCGGCCAGGATGCCGAGGACCACGAGTTCGCGGTGTTCGCCGTCAGCCCCGGCGAGGCCCTTCATTTCAATGCCCCGGAAGGCGGCTTCGACCGCTTCGTGGGCGGCAGCCTGCGCGTCGAGGGCGGCTTTTCGGTCGATCTGGCAGGTCGCGGCAGCCTCGACCAGCGCGGCCTGAACCTGCGAGCCAGCACCGTCAACCCGATGCAGCTCGAGCTGGTCGGCGCCGACGGCACCGCGTGGTTCTACCTCAACCACCTGATGTACAAGATGGTCGAGGACTACCGCTGGTTCTACGTGCGCAGCGCCGACCTGCGCGCAAGCAAGGCGCTCGCCGACCGCATCGGTCGCCCGGAACTGGCCGATGCCTATGTCGGTGAGGTCAAGATGCTGCTCGACGTGGTCGCCCGGCCCGCAGGCTTCGACGCCGCCGCGCTGCGCTGCCCGGCGCCGAACTTCCATGGCCTGCCGCTGCCGGGCGGCGGCGGCAACTATCGCGCCGACGTGCTGATGGAGGTTTACACCATGGCGTTCACGCGCTGCCGGCGCGGCGACAACCAGGCCAACGGCTGCAATGTGGCCGGCGACGACGGCCAGGTCGTGTTCACGCCAAGCTCGACGCTGCGCAACAGCAACCGCGACGACTCCGCCGACGTGCCGTGGTACCAGAAGTTCACGGTCAGCCCCTACAACTACCCGTACCCGGGCAACGACCAGCACCCCTACCTGATCTGGAACATGTTCCGGCTCAACGACGGCCAGCTGGAGCAGATCGGCGCGTCCGGCGTCAAGCACGCCTTCCTGACCATCAACACCGGCTGCGCACCGGGCGCCTGCACCGGCGGCGGCCACATCCTCGGCCGCAACTGCGGCGACGTCTACGGCACCGGCAACAACGACAGCAACTCCAGCCTGGGTCCGCGCCGCGAACTGGTGCCGGCCACCGGCGAGTGGGGCCGCTGCCGCTCCATCTACGACCTCAGCTGCAATGGCGTGCAGAACGCCTCGGGCAACACCAACTACGACCAGCGCCTGATCGTGCGGGAGTCGCAGATGCGGGTGCCGGGCGCGCAGTTCTTCACCGAGTCCTGGTACATCGTCCAGGACGACGTGAACATCTACAACACCATGGCGTTCCGCCCGATCAACCCGTCGGCCTCCGGCAGTTCCTGGACCACCGGCAGCCAGGGCGCCTTCACGCTTGGCCCGGTGATCAACCACTGGGTGAACCCGGCCGCCAACCCGACCCGCAACGTCGAGATCGCCACGCCCGAGGGCCATACCCGGATCGCCGTCGCCACCAAGGACCTGGGCGCCTGCGAGGCCGGGACCGGCCTGGCCGGCAACTGCTGGCGCTACGACTACGTGGTCAACAACTTCGACTTCTCGCGCGCTGTGTACGGCAACCCGCCCAACGACGTGCCGCCCAATCTTGAGGTGGTCAGCAACAAAGGCTTCGACCGCTTCACCATTCCGGTGGCGCAGGCCGGTGTGCACGTCCCGACCGGGCACTTCGCCGACATCGACATCCAGGCCGGCAACGACTGGACCGTGTCGCAGGATGCGGGCAGCCTGACCTGGACCGCGCCGGACGGCAACGAGCTGAACTGGGGAACGCTGTACCGCTTCAGCTTCGTCACCAACGTCGCACCCGATCCCGCCCACACCCGCCAGGTCGTGCTGGGCGTGGCAGGCCCCGGCGAGCCGTCGTCCCTGACCACCCAGGTGATGGTGCCGGACGTGAGCGCCATCCTCGATCTCATCTTCGCCCACGACTTCGAGGCGGCGGCCACCGAACGCCGGCACTGATTCGCGAACCGTGCCTGCCCGCGGTCTCCTGGCCAGCACCGCCCTGGCGGTGCTGGCCCTGCTCTGGCCGGCTAGCGGCAGGCCCGACATCTCTGGGCGGGTCGTCGACGTCGTCGACGGCACGCCGCTCGCCGGGGCGGTGGTCGCGATCCGCGCCCGACCCGAGCTGGGCCGGGCGGTGACCGGCGAAGACGGGCATTTCCACCTGGCCATGACGGCGGCCGGCCAGCTCGAGATCGGTGCCGCGCTGCCGCACGATCCAGCGCGCCCGCGCAACTATCTCAGCGAGACGCAGCAGGTCTTCGACGGCATGTCGCAGGTGCTGATCGAGCTGCCCAGGCTGCCCGGGCTGGACAACCCGACCTATCTTCCGCCGTCGACCCAGCAGTCCTGCCGAAGCTGCCACTCCGCCTATTACACGCAGTGGGCCGGCTCCAGGCATGCCGGCGCCGCGGTCAACAGCTGGGTGCTCGACCTGTTCTCCGGCACCGGGACCCCGGGCGGAGCGGCCGGCTACGTGTTCCGGAACCTCCACGACCCCGACGACACCGGCTTCTGCGCAACCTGCCATGCGCCCATGCAGGATGTCCGTGTGCCGGGCGGCATGATGCTGGACGAGGTCGACAGCCCGGCAGGCCTGGAGGGCGTGAACTGCCATGCCTGCCACCAGCTCGCCCACGTCAACGACGATATCGACGCCCTGCACCATCGCGGCAATGGCGAGTACCGGTTCCCGCTGGGCACCAGCGACTCGTCCTTCTACGTCTGGGGAAGCCTGCCGGACGTGCCGACATCGCCCATGCAGAACAGCTACTCGCCTCTGCACGGCGACTCGAAACTGTGCGCGTCCTGCCACCAGTACACCAATCCCGTCACCGGCGCGCCTGGCCAGAACACCTACCGGGAGTGGCTGGCATCGCCCTATGCGCAGCCGGGTCCGGGGCAGCGCCATTGCCAGGGTTGCCACATGCCCACCCAGAGCGGCTCGGCGGTGATCGGCAGCGGCGGTCCCAGCCGACCGGGCAGCCAGCGGCACGCCCACACCATGATCGGCGCGACGCCGGCGCGGCTGACCGAGAACATCCTGCTGCGCGTGGAGAGCCGCCAGGAAGGCGCCCAGCTCGTCGTCGAGGCCGAGGTCGAGAATCGGTGCGGGCACAATTTCCCGACCGGCATCTCCCTGCGCAACGCGCTGCTGGTGGTCGACGTTCGCCTGGATGGCGAGCCGCTGGCGCAATCCGGGGGTGGCGTGGTGCCCTGGTGGGCGGACGACGACGTGCCGGGCGAGCAGCCGGGCGACTACGCAGGGCGACCCGGCCGGGGCTTCGCCAAGGTCCTGGCCGGGCGCATCAACGGCTCGGGTCCGGAGGTCGCGCCGGTGCTGTTCATCGATGCCGAGTCCGTGCTCGAGGACAGCGGCATTCCTTCGGGCGCCACCGACCAGAGCAGCTACCGCTTCCGGGTGCCGGTCGGCCTGCCGCCGGGCGCCCAGGCGAGCGTCGACGTTCGTCTGCTGTACCGCCGCGCCTGGCGGGCCCTGGCGGTGACCAAGGGCTGGACCCAGACTCCCGGCGGCATGCCGGTGGAGATCCAGGTGCAGCGCGTGCAACTGCCGCAAGCGCTGGCGCCGGTGCCCGATGCCTTGTTCCTGGACGGTTTCGAGTTGCCGCCATGACGGCCCGCGGCATGGCGCCGAGACGGGGCGATCCGTCGCACGGAGCCGTGTTCGCGCGGCTCGCCGCCTTGACCGTCCCGGCGCTGCCGACTTATGGTCACACGTGGGGAGACGTCATCGTGATGGCCTGCCCGGTTCCGACGCCTGCTGGGCCCAGCCCGGAGTATTCATGAATCCTCTACTGCGGCCGCCGATGCCACGCCTCGGCGCGGTCTGCTTCCTCTGGCCGGCTCGACGTGGTGTCCGCTGCGCCTTCGCCGTCCATCGGTCCGCGGCCCGCACCCCGACGCGGCCTCGACGCCCTCGCGACGAGGTTTCACGAAAACTCCAGGTCAGACGATGATCCGATTCCGCCAATCCGGCGCCGCCCGCTGGCTGCTGCTCGCCATCGTGGCGACCGGCGCCGCCGCCGCGCTGGGTGCCGGCCTGACCTGGTCCGCCGCACCTGCCGATCCCCACGCCGGCTTCCTGGACATCACGCCCGATGGCACCCAGCCGGGTCTGGCCAGCGCCATGGAGCCCAACACCGGCTGCTTCGGCTGTCATCGCTCGTTCAATCCCGACTCGCCGCAAGCCGGCTTCCTGCCGCACAACACCTGGGGCGGCTCGATGATGGCGCACTCCGGCCGCGACCCCCTGTTCTGGGCGGCGCTGGACGTCGCCAATGCCGACCTGCCGGGAGTCGGCGACTGGTGCCTGCGCTGCCACGCGCCGACCGCCTGGCTGGAGGGTCGCGTCCTCAAGGTGCCGGGTGGCGGGCTGGTCGACGGCACCAACGGCTGCCTGCTGGAGGGCCGCCACGATGCCACCGACGACAAGGGCAACGACTATGCCGGCATCGGCTGCCACTTCTGCCACCGGATGACCGAGACCGGTCCGGCCGGTGCGACGGCGCCGCCGGGCAGCGGCAACTTCTGGCTGGACGACGCGCTGTCCTGCGAGACGCCGGGCGGCACCTACGGCGGGCCCTGCCGGGCCGGCCCCTATCAGTATCAGCCCGGCGACCTCTACGAGCCGCCGCATGGCTGGGTGTACTCGGCCTTCCTCGACCGCGGCGCCGTATGCGGCGTCTGCCACGACGTGACCTCGCCGATCACCGAGATCGGACCGGTCACCACGCTGATCCTTCCGGACGGCACCGATACCGGGCTGGCGATGCCGATCGAGCGCACCTTCACGGAGTGGGGGCGCAGCGATTTCGGCGACCTCGTGTTCCGCGACCGCATGGGCGACGATTTCGACTTCACGCCGCAGCTCGCCCGCGGCGCGACCTGCCAGGATTGCCACATGGCCAGCAGCGAGGATCCGCTTGCCAAGGCCTGCACCTTCCTGCCCGACGGCTCGCGGGCCGGCAACCTGCCGGTGCACGAGTTCGTCGGCGCCAACACCTGGATCCCGAAGATGATCCGGGACCTGTATGCGACCGGCATCGGCGGCGGCATCGAGGACCGCGCTGCCGATATCGACCGGACCATCCTCCGTGCCCGGCACATGCTTACGCAGCGCAGCGCCGTCATCGAGACCAGCGCGCAGGCCGGCGCCGGGGTGGTCAACGCCCAGGTCAAGGTCACCAACCTCGCGGGCCACAAGCTGCCGACCGGCTATGCCGAGGGTCGGCGCATGTGGCTGCACGTGGTGGCCCGGAGTGGCCAGGGCGACGTGATCTGGCAGACCGGCGACTGGAACCCCGATACCGGCGCGCTTGCGATCGACGCGCAGACGCGCGTCTACGAGGTCCAGCAGGGCATCTGGAATCCGGCGACCCAGTCCTGCGAGACCGAGGACGCGCTGGGCCGCAAGCAGTTCCATTTCGTGCGCAACAACTGCGTGGCCAAGGACAACCGCATTCCGCCGCTGGGCTTCACCGGCGGTGCCGATCTCGACACCCGCCCGGTCGGCCTGGTCTACCCGCCGGTGGCGCCCGGGTCGCCCAGGCTGGTCAACTACGACGTGAGCAGCTACGCGATCCCGCTGCCGCCCGGCTTCAACGGCCAGGTCACGGTGACCGCCACCTTGAAGTTCCAGATCGCCAGCGCGGAGTACATCACCTTCCTGCGCGACCAGGCGGTCGAGCGCAACTTCCAGCCCGAGAACCTGATGTGCGCCGGCGGTCCGGGCAGGCCGTTCGACGTCGGTCCGCAAGGCCAGACCCGCGGCGAGTTCATGTACGACCTGTGGAGCAATCCCGCCTACGGGCGATCGCCGCCCGAGGACATGGTGAGCGCCGCCGCAGCCGTGATGGTGGCGCCTTGAGCCCGGTAGCAGGTCGCGCCCTGGCCCTGGTGCCGCTGGTACTGGGGCTGCTTGCGGGTTGTGCGACCGGCGGCGGGCGGCAGTCGGCACATCCGGCGCCGGCGTCTGGACCTGTCGCCTCGGCGGTCGATCCGGGCGGCCGGATGAGCGGCTACCAGTTCGCGCGTCGCTACTCGGACGTCGTCAAGCTCGATGGCCGAGATGTCCGGCAGGATGTCGAGTACGGATTCGATTACGACCGGCGAAGCACCGTGCGCCGGGTCTTCGACCCCGATGGGCGGCTGCTGTCCGAGGACCTGCTGCCCGGCGAATCCCTGCGCGCCAACGCTGCGGAGGAAGCCCGCCTGGAAGCGTTGGTGCGCGGCCATCCCGAGCTCGGCCCGTTGATGGCCGGCCGCGACGACCTGCTCGTCCATCGCGGCGGCTTCGTGGTCCGGGAGGCCGGCGACCCGTGGTGCGACCTGGGCTCGCGTTGCCTGCGCTTCATCGTCAGTGCCGGGGATGGCTCCATTCCCGTCCTCCATGCCGTCGTCGACCTGGTGAGCGACCGCGTGGTGTACACCCACGACGACCACCAGGTTCCTGCTGATCCGCCCTGAGGACCGTTCGCCGATGAAATCCGCCCTGTACCTGGCTGGCCTGCTGGCCCTGGCCTGCCTGAGTCCTTCGGCCGCCCGCGCCGCCGCCCCCGACTGCGTGGCCGAGGGCGGCACCCTGCTGTCCTGGCCGGCGGTCGAGCCGCTCTGGCAGATGTGCTGGCTGCCGCCCAACCAGAGCATCGGCCCGCGCGGTTCCGGGCTGGAACTTCGCGCCGTGCACTACCGGGGCATCCTGGTCGCCAAGCGCATCCATTCGCCCATGCTGTTCGCCGAATACCGCACCAGCACCTGTTACCGGGACTGGAAGGACACCGGAACGCCGACGCTCGCGCATACCAGCACGCACAACGTCCTGGCGGTGCCGCCCGACCCCGAGCGCCTGGCGACCACGTCCTGCACGGTTTCAAAGTCGCCCACCGCATCCTACGGCACCTGTCCGTTCCAGCAGCCGACCGGCGGCGGCTTCGCCTGCACGACCAACAACGGCGTGGTCATCGAGGACCTCGGCGATCATGTCCGGCTGACCAGCCAGTACCGCGCCGACTGGTACATGTACGACTCGCGGATCCGCTTCTTCGACGACGGCACGATCGAGCCGACCTTCGGCTTCGGCAACAACAACGGCACCTTCAACAACGTCACCCACTGGCACCACAACTACTGGCGGTTCGACTTCGACATCGACGGCGCCGACAACCACGTGGTGGCGGAGAACGGCGTCGATCAGCCGGTCGAGTTCAGCGCCCTGCGCGGCGCGCCGGGCAGCACCACCTGGACGGTCCGCAACACCGTCACCGGCCGTGGCTACGAGCTGGTGCCCGGCGCCGACGACTACGCGGTGGCGACCAACGAGTCCGGGCGCAACTTCCACACCACCGACTTCATGGCGACCCGCTACGTGGCTGGCCAGTACGGCGACAACCCCAGCTACTCGCTCGGCGACTGCGGCATGAACCAGGGCGCCCTGGTCAACGGCCAGAGCATCGACAACGAGGACGTGGTGCTCTGGTACCGGGTCGCGGTGCGCGACGCCACCGCCAACAACTGGCCGACGGGATGCGGTACCGGCGGCAACCCGCCGTGCATTCCCCAGGACTCGATGGTCTGCAAGAGCGCGGGTCCGCGGCTGGTGCCGTTCGGCCCGTGGGCACCGGTCGACGACCGCATCTTCGCGCACGACTTCGAGTTCCCGGCGCCCTGAGACGACGCCCCGGACAGTCTGTCGGCAAACGACCGGGTCGGCCGTTTGCCGATGGACCGCTATCTCGGATGGGCGGCCAGCCCGCTGCTGCGGGCGCGGATCTTCGCGCCGTGGTGCGGTGGTCGGCGCGGGTTGCCCAGCCGGACGCAGCCTCGACCACACCCTTGCCACCCGCCGGTGCGCTCGCACCCCGACGCGATCCTTGGATCCGCCCAACGCGCCTCCCTGAGGATGCCGGGCCAGCCCCGCCTTCGCTGCCGGCTTACAGGTAGTCGCTGCGCAGATCGACGCTGGAGCGCACGCCGAGGTCGTCGAAATGCGCGGCAAGCCAGCGCCGCGCGACCTCCCGGCCGTAGTCGTGCAGGGTGGTCAGGAAGCCGAGGTCCGGGCTGAGCTTGCTGGCCAGGGTCAGTTCCGCCATCAGCGCGTCGTCACGGATGGCGTGGATGTGCATGGCGCGCACCCGGTCGCGGTACTCGTCCCGCAGCCAGCCCTCCTCGACCAGGCGGGCCGCGAAGGCGATGGCGCGCATCTCGCGCATCAACGAGGAGTTGAAGCTGATCTCGTTGACCCGGTTGGCGATCGCCTCGGGGGTTCTGGGCACCTCATCGCGGGCGATCGGATTGACGTGCACCAGCACGATGTCGCTGCTGACGGTGCGGTAGAACAGCGGGTAGAGCACCGGATTGCCCATGTAGCCGCCATCCCAGAAGGCCTCGCCGTCGATCTCCACCGCCCGGAAGAGTTGCGGCAGGCAGGCCGAGGCGAGCAGGGCGTCGACGCTCATCTCCGTGTTGCCAAAGATGCGGACCTTGCCGGTGCGCACGTTGGTGGCGCAGACGAACAGCTTCAGGCAATGCGGCTGCGACAGCGCCTGGAAGTCGACGTGGCGTTCGATCACCGTGCGCAGCGGATTGAAGTCGAACGGGTTGAACTGGTAGGGCGAGAACATCCGCGTGAACGCGTCGAAGGCGGCATGGCTGGCCGCCAGGCCGATCGCCGGGTCGATGCCGAACCAGCGCAGCAGGTCCGGCTGCGGTCGGACCGGGCTCCACAACCGGCCCTCGGCGGCGATGTCCAGCCAGAACGCCCGCAGTGCCGCGCGGGCGCCGTCGCGCCCGCCCGACAGCAGGCCGTGCGCCATCACCACGGCGTTCATGGCGCCGGCACTGGTCCCGCACAGGCCTTCGAAGCCGATCCGGCCGTCCTCCAGCAGGGCGTCCAGCACGCCCCAGGTGAAGGCGCCATGGGCGCCGCCGCCCTGCAGGGCCAGATGGACGGTCGGTGTCGCGATCAACGCGCCACCCAGCCGCCGTCCAGCACCATCTGGGTGCCGGTCATGTTCGCGGCCGCCGGACCGCACAGGAAGCGCACCGCCCCGGCGATGTCCTCGGGTCGGGTGAAGCGCAGCGAGGGCTGCTTCTCCTCCAGCAGGGCGCGTTCGGCCTGTTCCGCGGTGCAGCCCTCGCGGGCCGCGCGATCGTCGATCTGCTTGCGCACCAGCGGCGTCAGCACCCAGCCCGGGCAGACGGCGTTGCAGGTGATGTCGGCCTGGGCGTTCTCCAGCGCAACCACCTTGGTCAGGCCCATCACGCCATGCTTGGCCGCGACATAGGCCGACTTGTCGAGCGACGCGACCAGGCCATGCACGGAGGCGATGTTGACGATCCGGCCGTGGCCACGCGCCTGCATTCCGGGCAGCGCGGCCCGGATGGCGTGGAATACCGCCGACAGGTTGATCGCCAGGATCAGGTCCCAGCGCTCGGGCGGGAATTCGTGCACCGGCGCGGTGTGCTGGATACCGGCGTTGTTGACGAGGATGTCGATGCGGCCGAAGCGCCGCTCGGTGTCGGCCACCAGGGCCTCGACCTGGTCGCGGCGGGACAGGTCGGCCGGGTGGAAGTCGACCGCCGTGCCGTGCCGTGCGACCTCCGCCTTGGCGGCCTCGATCTGCTGTGGGTCGCCCAGGCCGTTGAGCATGACCGTGCAGCCGGCTTCGGCGAGGTCGGCGGCGATGGCCAGCCCGATGCCGCTGGTGGAGCCGGTGACCAGGGCGATCTTGTCCTTGAGCATGCTGTCTCCTTCGATGTCGATTTCGGTGTCGGCGCCCGACCAGGGCGGTTCCGGCCGGGAAACGGCGAGCGCCTCGGCGCCTGCTCCGCGACCGGCGATGCCTCCGTGGCCGGTCATTCTCGCAAACCCGGACCTGACCGGCTTTCACCCGCCTGCGGTGGCACCCGTTGACGCCTGCCGCTTCGGGTTCAGACGGCGGTCCCCAGCACGATGTCGCGCGCCAGCAGGCGGGCAAGGATGTCGCGCCCGTGGACCAGCAGCGCATCCGCAGCCAGGCCGGCCTCGGTGGCCAGGGTGCGGAACTGGTCGGCGCCGGCGACGGCGGGACGTTCGCGCAGCAGTTCGAGCAGGCGCAAGGTCAGGGCATTGGCCTCCAGGAAGCCGACGCGGTCGCGACGGTCGCGCACGACCACCAGGCAGGTCGGCTGCGCCGGCGCGGTCGCCTGCGGCGGCTGCTCCGCACCCAGCCGGTGCACGGGCCACCGGTAGGCGAGCGGCCAGGCAAGGGGCGAGACGACCGGGGCACCGGCCAGCAGGTCGCCTTCGGGATCATGGGCGACGTCCGCGATTTCCGCTTCGGCATTGGCCGCATGGATCTCCATGTACTCGTAATGCGCCAGCTCGGCCAGCCAGGGCGGATCGGGTGCTTCCGGCAGCGCCTGGCGTGCCTGCAGCCAGGCCACGAACTCGCTGCCGACCTCGGGGAACAGGGGCGAGCGGGCACGATGCCCCGCGTACCAGGCGCGCACCAGGGACCGCCACGCGGCCTCGTCATGGAGGACGCGCAGCACCGGGAAGTTGCCGGCCAGCAGGCCGGCCACGGTGTTGAAGAACAGGCGGCGGTAGACGGCGAGCCGGCGGGGATCGACGCCTGCCGGCGCCGACCGGCGGTCCGGGTCGCGCAGCCATTCGGCGAAGGCCTGCTGGCGGCTGCGCAGCGCCGCGCCGGTGTCAGCCGGTTCCCGCATGGCGCGCCTGCAGGGTTCGGATGGTGGCGATCTCGGCCAGCAGTTCGCCCAGCGGCGGGATGTTGAAATCGCGCTCGAGCAGGGTCGGCCGGACCCCATGGCGATCGTAGCAATGCGCCAGCAGCGCCCAGACCGGGTCGATCACCGCCGCGCCGTGGCTGTCGATGATCAGGTCGGGCGCTTCGCGGTAATGGCCGGCGACGTGCAGGGCGACGATCCGGTGGCCGGGCAGGGCGTCGATGAAGGCGACCGGGTCGAAGCCGTGGTTGACGCTGTTGACGTAGACGTTGTTGACGTCGAGCAGCAGGTCGCAGTCGGCCTCTTCGAGCACGGCCCGCAGGAACTCAAGCTCGTCCAGGTCGGTCGCCAGGGGCGCGTAGTAGGAGACGTTCTCCACGGCGATGCGCCGGCCCAGCAGATCCTGCGCCTGGCCGATGCGCGCCGAGACGTGGCGTACGCCCTCGGCCGTGAACGGGATCGGCGCCAGGTCGTACAGCTGGCCGTCGTCGCTGCACCAGCTCAGGTGTTCGGAATACAGCGCGACGCGATGGCGCTCGAGGAAGGCGCCGATGCGGCGCAGCAGGTCGAGGTCGAGCGGCGCCGGGCCGCCCAGCGACAGGGACAGGCCGTGGCAGCTCAGCGGATGGCGCTCGGCCAGGGCGGCCAGCCGGCGGCCCGGTGCGCCGCCGACGCCGATCCAGTTTTCCGGCGCGCACTCCAGGAAATCGACGGCATCGGCCGGCGCGGCCTCGAGCGCACCCAGCAGGGCGCGGCGCAGGCCCAGCCCGGCGCCCTGGAGGGACGCCGGCGTCATGGCCGCGCGGTCGCGGTCAGGCCTTGCCGCCGCACTGACCCTCGCCGCACTTGCCTTCACCGCACTTGCCTTCCTCGCCGCACTTGCCCTCTTCCCCGCACTGGCCTTCTTCGCCGCACTTGCCCTCTTCGCCGCACTTGCCTTCCTCGGGCGGGTCGTCGCTGACCTGGTAGCCACCGCCGAGGTCGGCCAGGGCGAACGGGCTGGTCGCCTGGCTCAGCGGGGCGCCGGCGAGCAATGCCAGGCCGAGCACGGCCGTCAGGGGCTTGATCAGGTTGCTGTCCATCGTGGAACCTCCTGGTGGGGGTGGAGCGCGGGCGTCGACGCCGCCGGTCGGGGGCGCAGGAGACAAGCGTAGTACCGAAGGCGACCGTCAACCAGCGCCCCGGAAAACCCGTTCAGCAGGTTGCGGTACCGGACGTCCTGCCGGCCACCGGGGTCCCGCTCAGAACCAGCCGTGCACCCGCACACCCTGGACGGTGTCGGTACCGCCGCCGGCGTGATGACCCCGGCCCACCTGGGCGGTGATCCGCAGACTGGCGGGCAGCAACCAGCTCGCGGCGAGGGCGTAGCTGTGGCCGCTCTGCCGCGCCTGGGCGGCATCCTCGACGGCCAGCCGGGCGGCACGCAGCGAGAATTCCCAGGCGCCCGCCCGCCTGCCGGGGCTGATCCCCTCGAACACGCCGTCACGGTAGCGGCGGCTCTCTCCACCCGGCCGCCAGCTCGCCATCAGATAGCCGCCGTTGGCCTGGTGGCTCCGCCCGGGGACCCGCGCACGCAGCCACAGGTGTTCGGCCTGCACGGTGAACGGTCCGCGATCCCAGGCCGCCTCCACGCCGAGACGGTCGGCCCGCGCGACGCCGTCCAGGCGGCCGCTGTCGGCCAGGACCAGGGGCAGTCCGCTGACATCGGGTCGGCCGCGCAGCCGGACCGGCCCGTCCGGCCGCTCCGTGCCGGCGGCCAGGCCCAGGTGCAGCCGGTGCCCGTCGTCGTCGGTCTGCCGCCAGTTCCAGGTGGTCCGGGCGAACAGGCCAGGGCCGCGTCGCTCGGGATTGAGGGTGCCATCGAAGGCGGCGACCGCCAGCGTCCGCCTGCCGCCTGCCCAGCCCGCCTCCAGCCCGAGTGCCCGTCCCGGCACCAGGGCGTTCATCGGCGAGCGCTCGAGCAGGGTCAGGTGGCGATGGCTGGTGAGCGCCTCCAGCCCCATCGGCGTCTTGCCCTGGCCGATCCGCAGGCGACCGTGCTCGCCCAGTCGCAAGCGCACGAAGACATCGGTCCAGGTGCCCGGCACGGCGTCGTACTCGACCTTGGCCGCCAGTCCGTTGGGACCGGCCAGGTTCACGGCCATACGCTGGCGGCGGAAACCGTCGGCCGAGACGCCGCCATGGTCGCGGTCTGCGTGCAGCACGTCGTACTGGGCGCTGGCGGCCGGGGCCACGGTCCAGCCCTCCGCTGGCGACCAGCGGGGTGGCCAGCCGTCCGCTTGGACGGCCCCTCCCGGTGCGGCAACGAGCAGGGCAAGGGCGGACAGACGCAGCAGGCAGCGCGTGGACATGATGGACCGGAGCAGCCGAGGGCGCCGGCATCGTATGTCAGAAATGTTGCTGGAAGGTTACAGATGACGCGTCGATGACTTTTCTGGGTCATCCGAATGACACGGGCCCGAATGCCCAGGGGCCGCGGTCGCAGGGCGGCGGCCGCACGTCGGACACCGCAGGTGCCCGGCTCAGTCCTCGGGTGGCGCCAGGGGCGCTTCGCCGGGCGGCGCCGGTGGCCGCAGGCGGCGCGGCCACCGGCACAGGTCGGCAACGGGGCAGGCGTGGCAGCGTGGCTGCCGGGCCCGGCAGGTGTAGCGGCCGTGCAGGATCAGCCAGTGGTGGGCGTGCTGCAGGTAGGTCTCGGGCACCCGCTTGAGCAAGCCATGCTCGACCGCCAGGGGCGTCTTTCCGGGCGCCAGGCCGGTGCGGTTGCCGACCCGGAAGATGTGCGTGTCGACCGCCATGGTCGGTTGCCCGAAGGCGACGTTGAGCACCACGTTGGCGGTCTTCCGGCCGACGCCGGGCAGGGCCTCCAGGGATGCGCGATCCGCCGGCACCTCGCCGCCGTGACGCTCGACCAGCAGCGCGCAGGTCTTCAGCAGGTTGCGGGCCTTGGTCTGGTAGAGGCCGATCGAGGCGATATGGCGGCGAACCGCGTCCTCTCCCAGCGCCAGCATGGCCTGCGGCGTCGGCGCCGCGGCGAACAGGTGGCGGGTGGCCTTGTTGACGCCCGCGTCGGTAGCCTGCGCCGAGAGCAGCACCGCGGCCAGCAACTGGAAGGTCGAGCCGTACTCCAGTTCGGTTTTCGGAGATGGGTTCAGTTCGGCCAGGCGCCGGAAGAACTCGACGCGCTCGGCGAGTCTCATGGGGCCGGTTCCGGCGCTGCCGGGCGCGCCGCGGCCCGGGCGACCAGCGCATTGCGTGCGGCGATCAGGCCGGCGAAAACGAAGAAGGCACCGGCCGGCAGCACCGCCAGCAGCAGGCCCCGCCCGGTGCCCAGTTCGATGCGCAGCGCGGCCGACCAGCCGCCCAGCAGCAGGGGCAGGTCGGCGAACACGGTGCCCTGGCCGAGCAGTTCGCGGATTGCGCCGACCGCCACCAGCACCGCCAGCAGCCCGACGCCCATCAGGGCGCCGTCCAGCGCCGCCAGGCCGACCCGCTGGCGCGCGGCGAATGCCTCGGCACGGCCGAGGATCATGCAGTTGGTGACGATCAGGGGAATGAACAGGCCGATCGCCTCATGCAGTCCGGGCAGCCAGGCCCGCGCCAGCAGGTCGACGCTGCTCACCGCCGAGGCGATCACCAGCACGAACAGCGGCAGGCGCACCTGCGGGCGGGTGATCGGTCGCAACGCCGACACCGCGGTGCTGGCGACGGTCACCACCAGGACCGTGGCCAGGCCCAGGCCCAGGGCGTTCACCGTGCTGGTCGACACTGCCAGCAGGGGGCACAGGCCAAGCAGCTGTACCAGCGCCGGGTTGTTCTCCCACAAGGCGTTGCGGGCCAGTTCGGCGGCGGAGGGCTCGGTCATGCGCGGATTGTACGGGCTGGCTCGTCAGGCGCTTGGCCGGGCAGGCCAGGGACCGGGGACCGGGGAGCAGGGGAGCAGGAAGCAGGGAGCGGGGAGCAGGGAGCGGGGAGGGGCGTGGTGCCGTCGCAAGGTGGAAGGCGCTTGCCAGGAGCGGGTGGGCCTGGCTGTGGCGATGGCTCGGCGAGGGCGCCAGTCAGGGTCCCTCAGTGGGGTTGCGCCGGCAGTGCGTACAGGGACTCGCCACGCTCGGCGTGGACGGCCAGGGCACGCGCCACCGCCGTGACCACGGCGCGCGGCGTGATGGTGGCGCCGGTGAACTGGTCGAAGTCGCCGCCGTCGCGGCGCACGGTCCAGCGGGGCGGTGGCGGTTCGGCCAGGCTGCGGCCGTCGAAGCCCAGCACCCAGTCGCTGCGGCGCAGCTCGATCGGGTCGCCCAGGCCCGGCGTCTCGGCATGGGCGACGACGCGGACGCCCAGGACATGGCCTGCCCGGTCGATGCCGACCAGCAGTTCGATCGGCCCGGCATAGCCATCCGGTGCGGTGACGGTCAGCGCGACCGCGGTGCCGATGCCGCCGCGGCGCGCCCGCCAGACGGTCCTTGCACCCGGACCCAGGCGTGCGTCATGGACCAGGGCGGTGTCGGCCAGCGGGTCATTGTCGTACAGCGAAGGCGGCAGCACCGCGGCCAGCCGCTCCAGCGCGCGGGTGTGCTCGCGGGCGGCGATGCGTTCGCGGGTGCCGTGATGGATGCCGGCCAGCAGCGCAGTGGCCAGCAGCGCGGCCACGGCCAGCAGCAGCGCCGGCGATCCGCGCTCAGCCGCCATCGCCGCGCTCCGCGCGCCGTCGGTGGCCGAAGATGCGCGTCGGCGTCAGGCGGTCGATCATCGGCGCCGCCGCGTTCATCAGCAGGATCGCGAAGGCGACGCCGTCCGGATAGCCGCCCCAGCGCCGGATCGCCAGGGTCAGCACCGCCACGCCGATGCCGAATATCCAGCGCCCGCGCGGCGTGGTGCAGCCGGACACCGGGTCGGTGGCGATGAAGAAGGCGGCCAGCACCAGGGCACCGGAGAACACGTGCTGCGGCGGCGAGGGATGCAGGCCGGGATCGGCCAGCCAGAACGGCAGGCTGAGCGCGATCGTGGCGCCCAGCACCGCGACCGGCGTGCGCCAGTCGGCGACCCGCAAAAGGCACAGGACGATGCCGCCGAGCGCGAAGAAGTTGGCCGACCATTCCCAGCCGCGGCCGCCGAAGTCGCCGAACACCGGGTCGCCGCGCACCTCGGCGAGGGTGCGGCCCGCCCCGGCCAGCTCGCGAAGCGTGGCCAGGGGCGTGGCACCGGTCACCGCATCCCAGCCGGCGTCGGGGGGGCATCCTGCGAAGATGGCCGCGAACGTCTCGGCGGCGGTGACCTGGGTCGCCGCAAGTCCCGCCGGCGCCAGCCAGCGCGACGCCTCGAGCGGAAACGACACCAGCACCACCGCGTAACCGACCATCGCCGGGTTGAACAGGTTGTGGCCGAGGCCGCCGTACAGGTGCTTGGCCAGGCCGATCGCGGCGACCATGCCGACCAGGGCCAGCCACCAGGGCGCCAGCGGCGGGATGCACAGGGCGAACAGCCAGCCGGTCACCGCCGCGCTGCCGTCGCCCAGGAACGGCCGCAGGGGCTGGCCGCGCAGGCGCAGCGCGGCGGCCTCCAGGGCCAGTGCGAAGGCCACCGCCAGCAGCACCTGGACCAGCACGCCGATGCCGAAGAACCACACCTGGGCGGCGGTGCCCGGCAGCAGGGCGGCCAGCACCAGCAGCATCACGCGGCGCACGCTGTTGCGCGCCGGCCAGTGCGGTGCGGGGCCGGTCTCGAAGCGCCTCATGGCCGACCCGCCGGTGCGTCGTCGTCGTCGCGCAACGCCGCCTCGCGGGCCCGCAGGCGCGCCTCGCGCGCCGCCTGCTCGCGCACCAGGCGCGCCTGACGGGCCTCGAACAGGACGCGCGAACGGCGCGCGCGTTCCGCCTCCTGGGCCTGCCAGGCGCGCTCGCCCTTGCCGAACCGGAAGCGCTCGACCAGGGGGATCTGGCTGGGACACACGTAGGCGCACAGGCCGCATTCGATGCAGTCGGCCAGGCCCAGGCGGGACGTGGCCACCCAGTCGCCAGCGCGGATGGCGGCGTCGAGCTGCTGCGGCAGGAGCCGGGCCGGGCAGACGCGCGCGCACTCGCCGCAGCGGATGCAGGGCAGCTCGGGGCCACGGGCTCGCAGTTCGTCGGCGGCCAGCACCAGCACACAGTTGCCGGACTTGCCGACCGGCACCTGGTCGCTGGCCAGCGACTGGCCCATCATCGGCCCGCCCAGCACCAGCCGTTGCGCGGCCGGTGTGTAGCCGCCCGCGGCTTCGACCAGGTCGGCGACCAGGGTGCCCAGCGGCACCTCCAGGCTGCACGGCCCGGCGACACCGCGGCCGGCGACGCTGACCACCCGCGAGACCAGCGGTTCGCCCAGGACCACGGCGCGCCAGGCGGCCGCTGCGGTGGCGACGTTCACGCAGGCGACGCCGTGCTGGCGCGGCGTGGTGCCGGCGCCCACCTCGATACCGGTGAGCGTGTAGACCAGCTGGCGCTCGCCGCCCTGCGGATAGCGGGTCGGCACGGCGACCAGCTCGATCGCGGTGCCGGCGGCCGCGTCGGTCAGCGCTTCAAGTGCCTCGCGCATGTGGTCCTCGACCGCCAGCAGGATGCGCGAGGCGCCGAGCAGATGGCCGAGCAGTTCGCTGCCCGCCGTCACCTGGTCCGCGCGGGCCCGCATCAGCGCGTCATCGCAGGCGATCCAGGGTTCGCACTCGGCGCCGTTGACGATCAGCGTGTGGACCGGGAAGCCGTCCGGCGCCAGTTTACGATCGGTGGGGAAAACCGCGCCGCCCAGGCCGACCACGCCGGCCTCGCGCAGGCGCGCGGCCAGCGTCGCCGGCGGCGATGTCCGCCACGCCGGCAGCGGCGGCATGCGCTGCCAGTCCTGGCGGCCATCGGGAACCAGCTCGACACAGGGCAATGGCTGGCCGGCAGGATGGCCGATGTCGTGCGTCACGATGCCCAGGACCTGTCCGGACGCCGGCGCATGCACGTGGGCGGAGTCCTCGCCGTCGGCCTCGCCGATGCGCTTGCCGGCCAGCACCCGCTCGCCGGCCGCGACGCAGGCGCGGGCGGGCGAGCCGGCATGCTGCAACAGCGGCACCAGCAGCCGGGCCGGCATCGGCAGGCAGCGCAGCGGCGGCCGGCTGGCCTGCTTGCGCGGATCCAGGCGCAGCCCCCCGGGGAAGACGTAGGTGCTCATCCGCGCGCCGCGTGCTCAGTCTGCCGCCGGCGCGATGCCGGACCCGCCGGCCGATCGCCAACCGCCGCGGCGGCGCGACATGCCGTCAGGCGCCGCGATCGACCGCGAAACGCGCAAGGAAGGCCAGCGCGTCCCGGTAGGGCGAGGCGGGCAGGGCGGCCAGCGCATCGGTGGCGCCCCCGGCGTGGTCGCCGGCCTGGCGACGCGCGTAGTCCAGGCCGCCGTGGCTGCGGATCGCGGCCAGCACCGCTGGCAGGTGCTCGCGGCCGCCGCTCGCGACCGCGTTGCGCAGGGTCGCGGCCTCCTCGCCCCGGGCGTGCGCCAGGGCATGGATCAGCGGCAGGGTCGGCTTGCCCTCGGCGAGATCGTCGCCCAGGTGTTTGCCCAGGGCGTCCTCGTCGGCCTCGTAGTCGAGGATGTCGTCGGCGATCTGGAAGGCCATGCCCAGGGCGTGGCCATAGTCGCGCAGCGCCTGGACGCGTGCGCCGTCCAGGCCGGCGAGCAGACCGCCGAGCTGCGCCGCGGCCGCGAACAGGATCGCTGTCTTGCGCTCGATCACCCGCAGGTAGTCGGCCTCGGTGGTGTCCGGATTGTGGATGTGCATGAGCTGCAGCACCTCACCCTCGGCGATCGCGTTGGTGGTGTCGGCCAGCAGCCGCATCACCGGCATGGCGTCGAGGTCGACCATCAGCTGGAACGACCGCGAGTAGAGGAAGTCGCCGACCAGCACCGAGGCCGCGTTGCCGAACAGCGAGTTCGCGGTGCGCCGGCCGCGCCGCAGGTCGGACTCGTCGACCACGTCGTCGTGCAGCAGGGTGGCGGTGTGGATGAACTCGATGATCGCCGCGGCGGCGATGTGGCCGTCGCCGCGGTAACCGGCCGCACGCGCCGCCAGCAGGACCACCAGCGGGCGCAGCCGCTTGCCGCCGGCGACGATGTGCTCGGCGACCTGGTTGACCAGCAGCACCTCCGAGGCCAGCCGGCGCCGGATCAGGGCGTCGACCTGGCGCGCGTCCTCGGCGACCAGCGCCTGCACGGCGGCGAAATCGCTCGGGGCCTGGCGGCTGGTGGCGGTGGCGGTGGCGGAAACGGCGGTCAAGAGCGGTCCTTACGATGATGGCGCGCTGCCCCGGGGCCTGGTCGGCGGCCGCCGGCGCCGTCGCAAGTATACGCCGGGGGCGATTTTGGCAGACTATGCGCCGTCCTCCAGTGCCTGTCCCGTGAAGCTCAACGCCCTCGAACGCCGCGCCGCGGCGGCCCTGGCGCTGGTCGTCAGCCTGCGCATGTTCGGCCTGTTCCTGATCCTGCCGGTGTTCGCCGCGCAGGCGCGCGCCTATCCCGACGCGGTGCCCTGGCTGATCGGCCTGGCCCTGGGCGTCTACGGACTCGGCCAGGCCCTGCTGCAACTGCCCTATGGCCTGCTGTCGGATCGCGTGGGACGGCGTCCCGCGATTTCCCTGGGCCTGCTGGTGTTCGCGCTTGGCGGCCTGGTGGCGGCCTTGGCGACCACGCTCAAGGGGGTGGTGCTGGGGCGCGCCCTGCAGGGGATGGGTGCGGTGTCCGGCGCCGGCCTGGCGCTGGCCGCCGACCTCAGCCGCGACGCGGTGCGCGGCAAGGTGATGGCGATCATCGGCGCCAGCATCGGCCTGGCGTTCGTGCTGGCCCTGGTCGCTGGCGCCCCGCTTTTCGCCCTCGGCGGCCTGCCGCTGCTGTTCGCGCTGACCGCGGTGCTCGCGCTGGCCAGCCTCGCGCTGCTGTGGGCGGTCGTTCCGGCGCCCGCACGCAGCATGCCGGTGGCGGTGAGTCCGGGCGCCCTGCGCCGGGCGCTGGCGGATCCGCGCCTGTTGCTGCTGGACCTCAGCGTGTTCGTGCTGCACGTCCTGCTGACCGCCGCCTTCGTGGCCCTGCCGACCCTGCTGGTCGACCGGCTCGGTCTGCCCCTGGCCCGGCACTGGCAGTTCTACCTGCCAGTGATGGTCGTGGCGGCGGGCTGCCTGCCGCTGTTCGTCGGTGGTCGCCAGGCGGCCCTGGAGGGGCTTGGCCGGCGCCAGGCCCTGGCCCTGCTGCTGGCGGCGGGGGGGCTGGCGTTGCTGGCCGGCGGCCAGGGTCCGATGCTGCTGGCGGTGGCCGGCTGCGCATTCTTCGCCGGCTTCACCGCCCTGGAGGCCCTGCTGCCGACCCTGGTGTCGCGACTCGCGCCCGAGCATGGCCGCGGCGCCGCGCTGGGCGCCTACTCGGGCCTGCAATTCCTGGGCGCCTTCGTCGGCGGCCTGGTCGGCGGCGTGCTGCTGGGGCGTTTGGGCGAGGCACAGGTTTTGGCCGCGGCGGCCGCCCTGGCGCTAGGCTGGACCGCGGTCCTGTGGGTGCTCGGCCGCCGCTTGCGCGGGGGCTGAATGGCGCGGTGCCGGAAAATTCCGACGCCGCATCGCGGCCGGTTCACCCGTTCCCGCAAGCTGCTTTCCCAGGCAGGTCCGTAGGGGGCGCGTGCTATCCTGCGGCCATCGAAACGAGGTCCTAGCGCCATGGCACGAGGCATCAACAAGGTCATCCTGGTCGGCAATCTGGGCAACGATCCAGAGGTGCGCTACACGCCCTCCGGCGCGGCCATCACCACGATCAGCGTGGCGACCTCCGAGCAGTGGACCGACAAGCAGTCCGGCCAGAAGCAGGAACGCACCGAGTGGCACCGGGTGAAGTTCTTCGGCCGCCTGGCCGAGATCGCCGCCGAGTACCTGCGCAAGGGCCGGCAGGTCTACATCGAGGGCAGCCTGCGCACCGACAAGTACACCGACAAGCAGGGCGTCGAGCGCTACACCACCGACATCATCGCCAACGAGATGCAGATGCTGGGCGGCATGGGCGAAGGTGGCGGCGGTGGCGGCGGTGGCGGCGGTGGTGCGCCGCGCGACCGGGGCGCCGGCCAGCAGCGCGGTGGCGGTGGCGGTGGCGGTGGCGACCGTGGCCCGGCCCGCCAGCCGGCCCAGGAGCCGGTTGCCGACTTCAGCGACGACGACATCCCGTTCTGACGAACACCTTTTGCGACGTGGTGAGAAAGATCTTACGAAGGCCCCGTTCTTGCGGGGCCTTTTGTTTTGTTATCGCCTTGATTCAATGTGCGCGTGGGTTTGCTTCTTGCGGATAATTTGCTTCGAGAATTCGGCGGGACACAGGTGTTGGCTCTCGCTTTTTTCAGGTGGATTGAGGGGTGCTAATCCCCTCAGGGCCAGCCGTCAGAGGGTTTCAGGATTGGTCGTCTTCCTGACGTCTTTCGGTTCGGCCGATAAGTGGAGTGGCTGAAAAATGAATGGCGCATTGTTAAATGGACTCTTCCTGGAGAACTTTCGTGGAATTGGCGATGCTGGCGTTAGAGTGTCTCCCCTTAACAAGATGAGTTTTTTTGTCGGCCCAAACAATTCCGGAAAGTCCACCGTACTGCATTTCCTATTTAAGTACCTTTCTCGAGCATTGGCCCAGCACCATTCATTTGAAATCTCAAAAGAGGATATCCCGCTGGGCAAGGAGGCTGCGAACTTTCGATTTGGCATTGGCGTTCCGCCCAGTCAAATTGCATCGGGCACTCCAAATGCAGATATTCATGCCCTTCTGGAAAAACTGGCTCCAGATGGCCTAATTTGGGTAAGACCAGCGCAGGCAAGAAATCAGGTTGAGCTTCTTGACTACAACATTGAATCTGCAATACCACTTCTGCAGCCTGCTCAGTGGAGGAATCTGTGGAGTGGTCTAACCGGTAATTATCACAGCGGCGCGATTGCGGATTGGGTGTCGGGCTCTATCAGGCTCATCTTAGCAAAATTCAATTGGTCGGTCCCAAAGGTGCGGCTGATTCCGGCCATTAGGCAAATATCATCGGGCGACGGCTTGCAGGACTGCTCCGGAGCCGGGCTGATAGATGAGTTGGCAAAGCTTCAGGGGCCGGACTACCACGAACAATCATTTCGTGTTAAATATAAAGCCATTGAGGATTTTGTGCGGTCGGTTACAGGTCATAGTGATGCGACAATTGAGATTCCCTATTCGAAGGCCCATGTTTTGGTGAAAATAAATGGGAAAGTCCTTCCTCTGGCTTCCTTGGGTACCGGAATCCATGAAGTGGTTATGCTTGCTGCTTTTTGCACCCTCTATGAGAGGGAGATAATATGTTTGGAGGAGCCAGAGATTCACTTGCACCCTCTTTTGCAGCGCAAGTTGATCCGATATTTGGCCAGAGAAACCTCAAATCAATATGTTATTGCCACTCACTCGGCGGCTATACTTGATTCGGTATCAGCCACTGTATTTTCCGTGTCACAGATAGATGGGGATACCTCCATACGTTTGGCGTCAACATCTGGTGAGCGTTTTGAGATTTGCAGGGCACTTGGCTATCAGGCGTCCGACCTTCTTCAGTGCAACGCTGTGGTCTGGGTCGAGGGGCAATCGGATCGAATATACGTGTTGCACTGGATTTTAGCAATTGCTCCCGATCTTGTTGAGGGGGTTGATTTTTCCATTATGTTCTATGGGGGGCGCTTGCTATCCCATCTTTCAGCTCAAGACGAAGAGGTTTCGGAGTTCATATCTTTGAGGCGTTTGAATAGGCATGTTGCATTGATTATGGATAGTGACAAGAGGAGCGCACGATCTCGGTTAAACAGTACCAAGCGACGGGTCATAAATGAATTGAGTGATGGCTTTATTTGGGTGACGGCGGGGCGGGAGATTGAAAACTACATCTCAACAGATGGGCTTTTGGCGGTGTTTCGAGAGGTGCAAAAGGACGCTGTAGATGCAACGGCGCCCCCTGGGCCTTATGACAGGGCGCTAAAATATGAGAATAGTCAAGGAAGGGAGCTGATTGCTGATAAGGTCAAATTTGCAAGGGCATTGGTTCGAAGAGAGCCTGATCTATCGGTACTGGATTTGCGAAAAAAGGTGGAGAGTTTGGTTAGGTTTATCAGGTCCGCGTCAATGCACCGTCTGGACAGGTGAAAGACTGGGCGACTGAGGCTGAAGACTTTGATGGTACGTACTTGCGACACCATCTGACATTCTGTCGCAAGACTGATGCTGCTCAGGTCATCGTTCGTTGTTGGTGAGCCACCGGCCGCACTTTTGGCGCCATCCACCGGTGAACCCGGGCGACGTCCGTCCGGGCCGCCCTGCCGGAGCGCCGCCATGGTCCTGTCCCGCCTCCTCGTCCCTGTCCTCGTCCTGCTCGGCCTGGGCGCCACCGCCCAGGCGCGGCCGCTGTTCGTCGACGGCTTCGATCCGCCGGCGATCGCGCCGCTGTTCCCGCCCCAGGGCAACAGCTTCGCCCTGCCACCGGGACCGACCGTCGACCGTCTGGTCTGGCTGATGGGCGAACTGGCGGCCGGCCAGACCACCACGCCGGCCGAGGTCGAGGCCAATTTCGATCCCGCCTGGCTGGCCCAGACCAACGTCGCCCAGACCCAGGCCTTCATCCAGTCCCTGCGCACCAGCTGGCCGGATGCCGTGATCCGCGACGTGGTCATGGTCACGCCGGTGCGCGCGACCGTGGTGATCTCCTCGCCGGGCGGTGCGCTGCCCTGGGGCTTCATGAACATCGGCGCCCGCTACAGCGGCGAACGCAAGATCGTGCTGTTCGGCGTCAGCAACTATGGCGGCAGCGTGATCTATCCGGCCGACCGCACCCTGACGCTGCCGCAGGCCGCCGACCGCTTCGCAACCCTGTCGCCGGGCCACGGCCTGCTGGTCGGCCGGATCGGCGCCAACGGCCAGTGCACGGCGCTGGCCGAACGCAATGCCCAGGTGCCGCGTGCCACCGCCTCGGTGTTCAAGATCTTCTCGTTGGGCGCGGTCGGCCGAATGATCGCCGACGGCCCCCTGTCCGCGGCCGAACCGATGGCCCTGACCCAGGCCCTGCTCGCGCCGGGCGGCACCATCAACAGCGAGCCGCTGGGGACGGTGTTCACGGTCGGCGAGATTGCGACCATGATGATGGGCATCAGCGACAACACCGCCACCGACCACCTGCACGCCCGGGTGGGCAGGACGCGCATGAACCAGTCCGCGACCTGGATGGGCATGGCGCAACCGACGCTGATCACCCCCTTCCTCAACATCAGCGAGCAGTTCCATGTGTTCCGCTCGTTCGCCTATGCCACCGCGCTGTCCTACGTGAACGGCACGGAGCCGTTCCAGGAGCAGTTCCTGGTCCAGCAGATCGAGCCGCTGGGCCGTTTCGTGTCCGGGCCGTTCTTCCACGCCGACCTGCTGACCGCCGGCACCTGGCAGGCCACCGCCTTCGATGTCTGCAGGGCGTTCGGAGCGTTGCGCCTGCTGCCCAAGGGCTCGGAAGCGATGACCACGGTCGACGCCGCCCTGGGGGCCGGCGTCGCCCAGCCAGACGTGCGCGGCGACTTCCAGCGGGTCTGGTACAAGGGCGGCAGCCTGGCGCAGTTCGCGGGCCAGTTCCACGTGCTGAACCATGTCTGGATGTTGGAGGATGGTGGCGCCGATGCCTACGTGGTGATCGCGCTGTCCAACGACCCGGGTGGCGCCATCGACCCGTTCGCGGTGCAGTCGGTCACCGGACGCCTGCTGGAGCTGGTCGCCGAGCGGCCCTGATCGCGGCACCGGCGTGCGCGGTCCGGGGGCGCGGCCCCCGACCGCTTCCCGGGCCGGGGCAGGGCACCGGCCGTCCGGCCTGGCCGAAACCCTGCCGATGCCGCGGCAGGCTCGGCGCGGCAGCCGCGGAATACGTCGGGCCGGGGTCGAAGACCCTGCGCTATCATGCCGGTCCCGCCGCGCAGCGCCCTGCGCGCGGCGCCCTTCACGGAGGCGGCATTGGAGAGCAGGACCTTGCTGGTGACCGGCGGCGCCGGCTTCATCGGCGGCAATTTCGTGCTGGACATGCTGGCCCGGCACCGCGACCTGCGCATCGTCAACCTGGATGCGCTGACCTACGCCGGCAACCTGGACACCCTGGCGCCCCTGGCGGACGACGCGCGGCACCGCTTCGTGCACGGCGATATCGGCGACGGGGAGCTGGTCGCCCGCCTGCTCGCCGAACACCGGCCCCAGGCGATCGTCAACTTCGCCGCGGAAAGCCACGTCGACCGCTCGATCGACGGGCCGGCGGCCTTCGTGCAGACCAACGTGGTCGGCACGCTTTCCCTGCTCGAGCGGGCACGCGACCACTGGCGCGGCCTCGAGCAGGACCAGCGGGACCGCTTCCGCTTCCTGCATGTCTCCACCGACGAGGTCTACGGATCGCTGGGCGAAACCGGCAAGTTCACCGAGACCACGCCGTATGCGCCGAACTCGCCGTACTCGGCCAGCAAGGCCGCCAGCGACCACCTGGTGCGCGCCTTCCACCACACCTACGGCCTGCCGGTGCTGACCACCAACTGCTCGAACAACTACGGCCCCTACCAGTTCCCCGAGAAGCTGATCCCGCTGGTCATCCAGAAGGCCCTGGCCGGCGCCGACCTGCCGGTCTACGGCGACGGCCGCAACGTGCGCGACTGGCTGTACGTGGTCGATCACTGCCGCGCCATCGAGGCGGTGCTGGCGCGCGGGCGCCCGGGCGAGGTCTACAACGTCGGCGGCGACGCCGAGCGCGAGAACATCCAGGTGGTTCGCACCCTGTGCGCCCTGCTCGACGCGCGCCGGCCGCGCGTCGACGGGCAGGGCTACGCCAGCCAGATCACCTTCGTCGGCGACCGCCCGGGACACGACCGCCGCTACGCCATCGATTCGGGCAAGCTGCAGGCCGAGCTGGGCTGGCGGCCGGCCGAGACGTTCGAGTCGGGTATCGCCCGCACCGTCGACTGGTACCTGGCCAACCAGGCCTGGTGCCAGCGCGTCCAGGACGGCAGCTACCTCGGCGAACGCCTCGGCACGGCGGCCTGATCCACTTCTGCAGGAACCGCGATGAGCATCAGCAAGGGCATCATCCTGGCCGGCGGCTCCGGCACCCGGCTGTATCCGTTGACCCAGGTGATCAGCAAGCAGCTGCTGCCGGTCTACGACAAGCCGATGATCTATTACCCGCTCAGCACCCTGATGCTGGCGGGCATCCGCGAGGTGCTGATCATCACCACCCCGCACGAACAGCCGCTGTTCCGGGCGCTGCTCGGCGACGGCTCGCAGTGGGGCATGACCCTGCGCTACGCCGTGCAGCCTTCGCCGGACGGCCTGGCGCAGGCCTTCCTGATCGGCCGGGAGTTCCTGGCCGGGCAGCCCTCCTGCCTGATCCTGGGCGACAACATCTTCCACGGCCACGGCCTGGTCGAGGTGCTGCGCCGGGCGGCGGCGCAGCCCGCCGGCGCCACGGTGTTCGGCTACTGGGTCAGCGATCCGCACCGCTACGGCGTCGCCGAATTCCACGCCGACGGCCGGGTGCTCAGCCTGGAGGAAAAGCCCGCGCAGCCGCGTTCCAACTACGCGGTCACCGGCCTGTACTTCTACGACGGCCGGGCCAGCGAGTTCGCCGCCGGCTTGGCGCCCAGCCCGCGCGGCGAGCTGGAGATCACCGACCTCAACCGCCGCTACCTCGAGGACGGTTCGCTGCGCTGCGAGCGACTGGGCCGCGGCTATGCCTGGCTGGACACCGGCACCCACGAATCGCTGCTGCAGGCCGCCGACTTCATCGAGACCCTCGAACAGCGCCAGGGCCTGAAGATCGCCTGCCCGGAGGAGATCGCCTTCCAGCAGGGCTGGATCGACGCCGACCGGGTGCGCGAACTGGCTGCGCCGCTGGCCAAGAACGGCTATGGCCAGTACCTGCTGGCCATGCTGGAACAGGAGAACCGGCCGTGAACTTCATCGGCACCGAGCTGCCCGGCGTGGTGATCGTCGAGCCGAAGGTGTTCGGCGACGAGCGCGGCTACTTCTTCGAGAGCTTCCACAAGGCACGCTTCGCCGAGCATGGCCTGGCCATCGACATCGTGCAGAGCAACGTCTCGCGTTCGGCGCGCGGCGTGCTGCGCGGCCTGCACTACCAGTGGCCGAACCCGCAGGGCAAGCTGGTCCAGGTGCTGGAAGGCGAGGTCTTCGATGTCGCCGTCGACATCCGGCGCGGCTCGCCGACCTTCGGGCGCTGGACCGCCTGCGTGCTTTCGGCGGAGAACCGGCGCCTGTTCTGGATTCCCGAAGGCTTCGCACACGGCTTCGCGGTGACCTCCGAGCATGCGCTGTTCTGCTACCACTGCACCGCCGCCTACGACCCGGCCGCCGACGCCAACCTGGCCTGGAACGACGCCGCGCTGGCGATCGACTGGCCGGTCGCGCAGCCGCAGCTGTCGGCCAAGGACGCCGCGGCGCCGTTGCTGGCCGACATCCCGCTGCACCGGCTGCCGGCCCTGTCCGGCACGGACCCGGACCCGCTGCCTTGAGCCGCATCCTGGTCCTGGGCGGCAACGGCCAGGTCGGCTTCGAGCTGCTCGGCCAGCTCGCCGCCTCGGGCCCGGTGACAGCAGCGACGCGCGACGGCACCTTGCCGGGCGGCATCGCCTGCGCCCGCTGCGACCTCGCGGTCGAGGGCGAAGCGGCGGCGCTGATCGCGCGGGAGCGGCCGACCGTGGTCGTCAACGCCGCCGCCTACACGGCAGTCGACCGCGCCGAGGACGAGCCCGAGCTGGCCCTGCGCGTCAACGGCCTGGCCCTGGCCGAGATCGGCGTCGCCGCGCGCGCGGTGGGCGCGGCGGTGGTCCACTACTCGACCGACTACGTTTTTCCCGGCGATGCCGGCCGTCCATGCCGGGAAGAGGACGCCACTGGCCCTCGCAGCGCCTATGGCGAGAGCAAACTGGCGGGCGAACGCGCCCTGGCCGACAGTGGCGCCGACCACCTGGTGCTGCGCACCGCCTGGGTCTACGGCGCGCGCGGCCACAATTTCCTGCGCACCATGTTGCGCCTGGGCGCCGAGCGCGACGAACTGCGCGTGGTCGACGATCAGCACGGCGCGCCGACGCCGGCGGCGCTGATCGCGGCTGCCACCGTGCGCCTGATCGAGGCCTGGGCGACCGGCGACCGCGAAGCCCGCGCCGCGCGTTCGGGCATCTACCACCTGGCCAGCGCCGGCGACACCACCTGGTGCCGGTTCGCGCGGGCGATCTTCGGGCGCGTCGTGGCGGCGGGGCTGCTGACCCGGGCACCGCAGGTGGCGGCGATCGCCAGTCACGAGTTTCCCGCGCGGGCGGTCCGGCCTGCCTATTCGGTGCTCGACACCGCGCGCCTGCGCGACGTCTTCGGCATCGACCTGCCGGGCTGGGAAGCCGGACTCGACCGGGTCGTCTCGGAACTGGCGGCGCGCGCATGAGTCGCCGGATGGCGATCGCCGTCGCCGGGTCCGGCCCGGATCATGGAGGTGTTCCATGCTGATCCCGGTGATCCTCTCCGGCGGCGCCGGCACCCGCCTTTGGCCGGTGTCGCGTCAGGCCTTTCCCAAGCCGTTCATGGCCCTGGGCGGCGGCGACAGCCTGCTGGCGCGCACCCTGCAGCGCGCCGTGGCGGTTGCCGAAGCCGGCGCGCCGGTGCTGACGGTGACCAACCGCGATCACTATTTTCTGACCCGCGACGCGTATGCCGCGCAATCCAGCGCCGCCGGCCGACGCTTGCCCTTCCTGCTGGAGCCCGCCGGCCGCAACACCGCACCGGCGGTGCTGGCGGCGGCGCTGCTGCTGGAACGCAGCCACGGAGGAGCGGCGACCCTGCTGGTGCTGCCGGCCGACCACCTGATCGCCGATCTGGACGGCTTCCGCCGTTCGGTTGCGGCGGCCGTGCACCTGGCGGATGACGGCTGGCTGGTCACCTTCGGCATCCCGCCACGGCACCCGGAAACCGGCTACGGCTACATCCGGCGGGGCCAGCCGCTGGGCGGGGAGGGTTTCGAGGTCGCCGCCTTCGTCGAAAAGCCCGACCTGCCGACCGCCCGTGCCTACCTGGCCGAAGGCGGCTACGACTGGAACTCCGGGATGTTCTGCTTCCGCATCGATGCCGTGCTGGCGCAGGCGGCGAAGGTCGCGCCGGACCTGCTCGAGGCGGTGCGCGGCTGCCTGGCCGACCTGCCCGATGACGCGGCGCCGGCCGAGCTGCCGGCAGAGCACTTCGCGCAGGTTCCCGACATCTCGATCGACTACGCAATCATGGAGAAGGCGGACCGGGTCGCCGTCGTGCCCGGCGAGTTCGACTGGAACGACATCGGTTCCTGGAAGGCGGTCAGCGAGCTCGGCGAGGCCGACGCCCAGGGCAACCGCGTGCAGGGCAGAGCGATCCTGGTCGACGCCAGCGACTGCTTCATCCAGGGCGGCGAGCGCCTGGTCGCGGCGGTCGGCGTGCGGGGGCTGGTGGTGGTCGACACCGGCGATGCCGTGCTGGTCTCCGATCGCGAGCACGCCCAGCAGGTCAAGCAGGTGGTCGAGCAGTTGCGCGGCCAGCGCGACGAGGTCGCGGTCGTGCACCGCACCGTGCACCGGCCCTGGGGCAGCTACACCGTTCTCGAGGACGCGCCCGACTGCAAGGTCAAGCGCCTGGTCGTGCGGCCGGGTCAGGTGCTGTCGCTGCAGATGCACCACCGGCGCAGCGAGCACTGGACGGTAGTCGAAGGCACCGCCCGGGTGCGCGTCGGCGAACGCGAGTTCCTGCTCCAGCGCAACGAGTCCACATTCATCCCGATGGGCACCCTGCACCGTCTGGAAAACCCGACCGACCGCGACATCGCCCTCATCGAGGTGCAGTGCGGCGACTACTTCGGCGAGGACGACATCGTCCGCCTCGAGGACGTCTACGGCCGTCGTTGAGGTCCCGCGGGTCCCGGCGTCCGCCCTTGTCGCATAGCCGTCCCGGTGCCCTTGTCAACTCCGCGGCAATGCGGCAAGGTTCGCGGCGATACCGGCCCGGAGCGCTGAGCGATGACGAGATTCCTTACCGCGGGACTGCTGCTGTTCCTCGCCATGACGCCACTTGCGCGGGCATCGGTTCCCGATCTGGAGACCCTGCTGAAGCGGCCGATCTTCATCGACATGAAGATCGCGCCGGACGGCCGTCACCTGGCCGCCACCGTGCCGCAGGGCGACGACCGCACGATCCTGGTGGTGATGGAGCGTGCCAGCCTGAATCCGACCTCGGTGCTGCAGATGCGCGGAAAGGAGCACATCGACCAGTTCCACTGGGTCAGCGACAACCGGCTGGTGGTCTCGGTGGCGCTCCGCGATGGCATGCTCGACCAGCCGCAGGCCACCGGCGAGCTGTACGGCGTGAACGCCGACGGCAGTGCCGCCACGCCGCTGTTCGGCTTCCGACTGGCCCAGGGCATTCCGGCGGGCGGCAGCAACATCCGTCGGCCGCAGGCCGAACGGGCCAGCGCCTTCCTGATCGATACCCTGCCCGGCGACGACCGCCAGGTGCTGGTCAACGTCGTTCCCTGGGCCGGGGAGGAGGCGCACAGCGAAGTGCGTCGCCTGAACGTGGCGACCGGGCACACCACCCGGGTCGTCCGGTCCCCCGTGCCGCGCGCCGACTTCCTGGTCGACCGGGACGGCAACGTGCGCCTGGCCGTCTCGGTGCGCAGCACCGGCGACCTGCAGATCCACCATCGCCCGGCGCGCGGCGGCGACTGGGCGCTGGTCCACGACCAGGGCAGCTCCGGGGAACGGGTCCGGCCGCTGTACTTCGAAAGCGCCGACGTCGTGGTGGTGCGCCAGGAGCGCGACCAGGGCACCGATCCGCTGATGCGCTGGAACCTGGCGAGCGGCGAGAAGACCCTGTTGTTGCAGCCGGAGGTGGCCGACGTCGAGGACGTCCTGTACGGCATCGCACCGCGCGCCGTCTATGCGGTGCGCAGCCATCCGGACCGCCCGAAGCTGTTGATGGTCGATGCGCAGGCACGCGAGGCGCGCCTGGCCGGTGCCCTCGCCGAGGCCTTCCCCGGCCAGCACGCCTGGGTGACCAGCTTCACCCGCGACGGCAAGCTCGGCCTGGTGCAGGTCTACAGCGACCGCAATCCGGGGGAGTTCTACCTGTTCGACCTGGAGACCATGCGCGCCACCTATCTGGGCACCACCCGGGAGTGGATCGATCCGGACCAGATGGCGGAAATGCGTCCGATCAGCCTTCCCGCGCGCGATGGCACCGTCCTGCACGGCTATCTGGTCCTGCCGCCGGGTCGCGAACCCCGTGGCCTGCCGATGGTGGTGAATCCCCATGGCGGCCCCCACGGCGTGCGCGACACCTGGGGCTTCGACGAGGAGGCGCAACTGCTGGCAAGTCGAGGCTATGCGGTGCTCAAGATCAATTTTCGCGGCTCCGGGGGCTACGGCGGCGCCTTCGAGCGGGCTGGGTACCGGCAGTGGGGCGGCCTCATGCAGGACGACATCGCCGATGCCACCCGCTGGGCGGTGCGCGAGGGCATCGCCGACGGCGAGCGCGTCTGTGTCTACGGCGCAAGCTACGGTGGCTACTCCGCGATGATGCAGGCCGCCCGGCACGGCGAGCTGTACCGCTGCGCGATCGGCTATGTCGGCGTCTACGACCTGGCCCTCATGTACCAGGAGGGCGACGTCCGCCGCACGATGTTCGGCCGCGCCTATCTCGAGCGCATCCTCGGCCGTTCCAATCTGTCGGCGATGTCGCCGGTCAACCTGGCCGACCGCATCAAGGTGCCGGTGATGCTGGTCCACGGCGCCGAGGACCAGCGTGCCCCGCAGACCCATGCCGACCGCATGCGTGCCGCCCTGCGCACCGCCGGCAACGAGCCGGAGTGGCTGGTCGAGCGCCGCGAGGGCCACGGTTTCTATACCCAGGCCAACCGCATCAAGCTGTACACGCAGCTGCTGGCCTTCCTCGATCGCCACATCGGAGCCGGCCGCCAGACCGCCGCGGCGGGAGACTGAGCCAGCGCGCCCGAGTACCTGCGCGGGCAGGGACTCGGGACTCGGGACTCGGGAAGCGGAGCTTGATCTGCTCCCCTCTCCCTCCGGGAAAGCCGGGGCGGTTCAGTTCAAATGGCGTCGTGTCTCAGCTCAGGATCGGGAACCAAGGGTCAGGACCGGGTGTTCGGTGAGCGCAGCGCGCTGTGCTCCCCTCTCCCTGTGGGAGAGGGGCCGGGGGAGAGGGTCGGGGCTTGCCATGATCTACATGGTTGCCGGCCCTGCGGCCCGCGCTGGCCCGGGCGGCCCTCTCCCCCGCCCCTCCCCCGCAGGGCGGGGGAGGGGAGAAGTGCGGTGTCGTCGCGCTGGCGACACGCCGCCTGGCAGCGGGCTGAGACACGACGCCAACCAGGTCCGGGAGAGGGGCGCGGGGGGAGAGGGTCGGGGCTCGCCATGTTCTGCATCGTTGCCGGTAAACGCGCCCATGCTGGCCGATGAGGCGCTTCTCCCTGGTCCTTTCCCCGGACGGCGGGTAGGGCGTCAGTTCGGTGTTCTCGGATCGGCAGTGCACGCTGGGCGGCAGGGCGGCCCGCGTGGGGCTCCGGACTGCCCGCGGTCACGATGCCCGCCACGGGCCGGATCGGGGACCGGCCGTCTATACTCCGCGTCCACCCCCTCGGAGCCCGGCATGACCCGACCGCCCCTGCGGATTCCGCACACGCTGGTGCTGCTGGCGGCGATGATGGTGCTCGCCTGGCTGCTGACCCTGGTGCTTCCGCAGGGCAGCTTCCAGACGGTGGCCAACGACGCCGGCCGGCAGGTGGTGGTTCCCGGCACCTATGCCGAGGCCGACGAGCGCACCGTGCTCGGGCCGCAGTCCCTGCTCACCGTGGTGCCGCGGGCGCTGGGCGATGCCCAGGACATCATCTTCTTCGTGCTCATCATCGGCGGCGTGCTGGCGGTGGTGCGCGCGACCGGCGCCTTCGATGCGCTGCTGGGTTCCATACTGAAGCGCATCGGCCATCGGCCGGGCCTGCTGATCGGCCTGGGCCTGTTCACCTTCGCGGTGGCGTCGGGCACCATCGGCATGGCCGAGGAGTACATCCCCTTCGTGCTGATCCTGGTCGGCCTGTGCGTGGCGATGCGCATGGACGCCATCACCGCGATGGGCATCATGGTCTGCGGCTACGGCATCGGCTTTGGCGTGGCCGCCATCAACCCGTTCACGGTGCTGATTGCCCAGGGCGTCGCCGGCGTGGTCCCCGGTTCTGGGCAGGCGTTGCGCTGGGCGATCCTGCCGCTGTTCGCCGCGGTCGGCATCCACCATGTCTGGCGCTACGCGCGCCGGGTGCAGGCCGATCCGGCCGCCAGCCTGGTCGCCGGTGTGGCCTCGGCCCAGCACGTGGCGCCGGCCAGCTACCCGGCAATGACCGGCGCGCACATGGCGGTGCTGCTGTCGCTGCTCGGCGGCATCGTCCTGCTGGTGGTCGGCATCTCGCAGTGGGGCTGGTACCTGACCGAGCTGGCCGCGGTGTTCCTGGCGGTCGGCCTGCTGGCCGCCGTGTTCGGCCGCCTGGGTGCCGACAACACCGCGAAGACCTTCGCGCACGGCGCCTCCGAGCTGGCCACCACCGCCCTGCTGATCGGTTTTGCGCGCTCGATCGCCATGCTGCTCGAAGACGGCCAGGTGCTGCACACCATCGTCCATGCCCTGTCCGTGCCGCTGTCGATGGTCGGCGCCGAGCTGGCGGCGGTCGGCATGCTGCTGATCCAGACCGTGCTCAACCTGTTCATCCCGTCGGGCAGCGGCCAGGCCTTCGTGACCATGCCGATCATGGCGCCGATCGGCGACATCGTCGGCATCTCCCGGCAGGTCGCGGTGCTGGCCTTCCAGTTCGGCGACGGCTTTTCCAACATGATCGTGCCGACCAACCCGGTGCTGATGGGCATCCTGGGCATCGCCGGCATTCCCTACGACCGCTGGTTCCGCTTCGTCTTCCCGCTGCTGCTCAAGCTGACCGCCCTGGCCGCCATTGTCCTGGTCGGGGCGGTGATGGCCGGCTGGCAGTAGTGGTCGTCCTGTCTTGCCCGCTCCACGTTCCGGAGGTGTACCGATGATCCGCAGCCTGGTCCTGTTCCTTGCAGTCGCCCTCCTGGCCTGGCCACCGGCCTCCGCGGCCGCGCCGCGCGGCCTCGACGTCCGCGACCTGGTCACGCTGGAACGCGTGTCCGACCCCCAGCTCGCGCCGGACGGCAAGACCGTCGCCTATGTCCTGCGCGAGACCGACATGGCCGGCAACCGCGGCATCAACGGCATCTGGCTGCTCGACCTGGAGCGCCGCGACGCCCAGCCGCGGCGCCTGACCCCGGAAGGCGAAAGCTGGTCGAACCCACGCTTCGACGGCGACGGCCGCCTGTTCGCCGGCTCCGCCAAGGGCGGCAGCAACCAGGTCTGGCGCCTGGCCGGCGGCGGCGAGCCGATCCAGGTCACCGACGTGCCGGGCGGCGTGGGCGCCTGGCAGCTCAGCCCGGACGGCCAGCGCCTGGCCTTCTCGGTGGCGATGTTCCCGGATTGCGCCGACATCGCCTGCACCCGCGAGCGCCTGGAAGCGCGCAAGCAGGTCAAGGCCACCGGCACCGCCTACGACGGCCTGTTCATCCGCCACTGGGACACCTGGAAGGACGGCACCCGCAACCAGCTGTTCGTCGCCGAGCTGGACAGCGACGGCCGCGCCGGCGCGCCGGTCTGGGTCAGCAAGGGGCCGCTGGGCGACACCCCCAGCAAGCCGTTCGGCGGCGATGGCGACTTCGCCTTCGCCCGCGACAGCCGCAGCCTGTTCTTCGTGCTGCGCGACGCCGCCGACGGCATGGAGCCGCTGTCCACCAACCTGGACATCTGGCGCGCACCGGTCGACGGCAGCGAACCGCCGGTCAACCTGACCGCCGACCTCAAGGGCGGCGAGAGCAACCCGGTGCCGTCGCCCGACGGCCGCCACCTGGCGTTCTTCTCGATGGAGCGGCCGATGTACGAGGCCGACCGGCACCGCATCCTGCTGCGCGACCTCGGCACCGGCACCACCCGCGAGATCGCTGCCGACTGGGACCGTTCCGCCGGCACCCTGGCGTTCGGCCATGACGGCCGCACCCTCTATGTCACCGCCAACGACATCGGCCAGAACCCGCTGTTCGCGATCGACGTGGCCAGTGGCCAGGTGCGGCGGCTGACCGGCGATGGCCAGGTCAGCGCCGTGGCGGTCGGCCGCGACCGCATCGTCTACGCGATGAACGACCTCGCCAACCCGGCCGACCTCCACCGCATCGACCTGCGCGGCCGCAACGCCCGCCAGCTCACCCGTCACAACGCCGAGCGCCTGGCCGAGGTGCGCATGGGCGGCTACGAGCAGTTCCGCTTCGATGGCGCCGGCGGTGCCACCGTCTACGGTCACGTGGTCAAACCCTGGAACTTCCAGGAGGGCGAGCGCTACCCGGTCGCCTTCATCATCCACGGCGGCCCGCAGGGCTCGATGGGCAACAGCTTCCATTACCGCTGGAACCCGCAGACCTATGCCGGCGCCGGCTTCGCGGCGGTGTTCATCGACTTCCACGGCTCGACCGGCTACGGCCAGGCGTTCACCGACGCGATCCGCCAGGACTGGAGCGGCAAGCCGCTCGAGGACCTGAAGCTGGGTCTGGCCGCGGCGCTGGACCGTTACCGCTGGCTTGACGGCGACCGGGTCTGCGCGCTGGGCGCCTCCTATGGCGGCTACATGATCAACTGGATCGCCGGCAACTGGCCGGACGGCTTCCGGTGCCTGGTCAACCACAGCGGCATCTTCGACAACCGCTTCATGTACTACAGCACCGAAGAACTGTGGTTCACCGAGTGGGAGCACGGTGCCAGGCCCTACTACGAGGACCCGGCTGCCTACGAGAAGCACAACCCGGCCAACCACGTGGCCGACTGGCGCACGCCGATGCTGGTGATCCACGGGGACCTCGACTACCGCGTGCCGCCCGAGCAGGGCATCGCCACCTTCACCGCCCTGCAGCGCAAGGGCATCGCCAGCCGCTTCCTGCGCTTCCCCGACGAGAACCACTGGATCCTCAAGCCCGAGAACTCCATCCAGTGGCACGACGAGGTCAAGGCGTGGCTGCGGCGCTGGCTGAGCCCCGATGCACCTGCTTCCGACTGACGCCCGTTGCCGGGGGAGCTGCTGCCCCCGGACGTGCCCGAACGCATGACAAGAGACCCCCGTGAACGACCGTCTCCACAATTTCAACACTGTGAAAAGCCTGGCCCGCGAGTGGCGCGAGCGCGTGATCGACCTCAAGGCCCGGAACCAGCCCGAGGAGTTCAGCTGGTACGGCTACGACATCATGTCCAACGTCTGGCATCTCGACGGACTGCTGGGGCGGTCCAGTCGCGACCTGCTGGGCAGGATCGAACCGCGTACCGTCGCAGACATCGGCGCTGCCGATGGCGATCTTGGCTTCTTCCTGGAATCGCTGGGCTTCGAGGTGGACATCATCGACTGGCCGGCCACCAATTGGAACGGTTTGCGCGGGGCACGGAGGCTGGCGGCGCTTCTCGGCAGCTCCGCCGGCATCCACGAGGTTGACCTGGACAGCCAGTTCGTCCTTCCAAGGCCACGCTACGGGCTCGTTTTGTTGCTTGGCATCCTGTACCACCTGAAGAATCCGTTCTTTGTGCTTGAGACCCTGGCCCGGCACAGCCGCCACCTCCTGCTGAGCACGCGCGTGGCCCGGCAGACCGCCGACGGCAGGCTCAATCTCGCTGCCGCGCCCCTGGCTTACCTCCTGGCGCCGGACGAGTGCAACAACGACGCCACCAACTACTGGATATTCTCGACGGCGGGGTTGCTGCGCTTGGCCGAACGCACCGGCTGGCGCGTCGTCGAGCAGATCACCGTCGGCGATACGCGTCGCTCCGACCCCTCGTCCACGCAACACGATGAGCGGGCCTTCCTGCTTCTCGAGAGCACCGTTGCCTGACCGGCCGATGTTTCGGGACCAGGGTTTCCTTGTCGATGGACAGAAGTGGACGGCCAGAACCGAGCGGCCCGGATCGCTCCCTGCACTCCTACCTGGCCAGTCTCTCCCCGTTAGGAGAGACCGGTCGGGACTATGCACTGCAGCACTACGGCCGGTACCTGCGCACCCTGACCCGGTTCGAGCAAGGCAACGGCAGGGTGACCGGCCGCCGCGTCCTCGATGTCGGAGCGCACTGGCTGCACCAGGCGGTGCTGTGGCGACGCGCCGGCCATAAGGTCACCGCGGTCGACCTTCCGGAAACCCTCGAGTTCGACGGTGTGCAGCGGCTGGCCACCGCAGAGGGCATCACGCTGGTCGTCAATTCCAGTCTGGAGGACTGTGCCGGACTGGAAACCCTGCCCGAATCGTCTTTCGACGTCGTGCTGTTCACCGAGATCATCGAGCATCTGGCCATCAATCCGGTCGCGATGTGGAGGCAGATCCACAGGGTGCTCGCTCCGGGCGGCAGGATCGTCGTCACCACGCCGAACTACTACGCATGGAACGGACGCGCCTGGTCGGTCGGGCGGTTCCTGACTGGTATGGGCGGCGGAATCAGCGTGGACCAGGTGCTGACCACCCCGACCCTTGGTCATCACTGGCGTGAATACGCGCGACGCGAACTGAAGCGGTACTTTGGTCTGATCTCCCCCGATTTCCGCGTGGAGAACGGTGCGAACCTCAGGGACTGGTACCTCCGTCACCCCGGGCCGTTGCGCCGCACGGTCGGCAGGGTGCTTGAATGCCTGCCTGGTCTGCGTCCGCAGATTTACCTGGAGGTTCACCTGGTCGGGAAGGCTCACGGCGTGGTCCTGTCGCCTCGCTGGTAGCGAGGTCGGCTTGACCGTTCCCGTCGGATCGGCCCCGGCAAATCTGAAGCTCGCAGACTGGCGCCGTTAGGGTCCTCGTGCCAAGGCTAGAGCAGCCAGTCGAAATGGTCAGCCCACTGGCAGGGTCGTTATGCCTGCGGGCCGATGGAAGCTGTCTCAGCGAGACGCCGCGAGCGGCGGTCCGTTCAGTCGGTGCGTGAAATGACACCTGCTCCGGCGAGTGGAATGTTCAGGGATCCATTGCGATCGGCAAGGACAAGACCGTCGTCCAACGAAGGAACCCTGGCAAAACCGCGGTAGCGCCACGCCCCTCCGGCCGCCCCGCGAACCACCATACCGACCACTCGTCGCTCACCGTCCAGCACCAGCAGGCGCCCGGGCGGCTTCGCGTCGACCGCGTGCATCCTGATTTCGAGGTAGAGGCTAGGCGCCGAGTCAAGCCGGTTTGCCACTGGGTTGGCAGTCTCGATCTCGCCCGCGAATGCGGGACCGGGCGTCGTTGGGACCGGTATGCGGGAGCCGAGCAACTTGGACTCGGGCCAGGCGAACATCGATATTCCCGCGCCACGCACCGCCGGGAGCGCAGCTTCGATGTGCTCGACATGGCTCTCTCCCAACTGGGGTCGGTCAGCCACCAGGTGCCCCATGGCAATGCCGGCAGAGTCGACGCGCAATCCGTCGCGTATCAGTTCACCCCAGATCCGGTAGCCCGTTGAAGTGGCGAGTCCCATGCCCAGCATCAACACGGACGCGATCGCAACACCTGCTCCGAAGGGCCAATGCCACTTCCCCGACCTGCCCAGCACCACCCAGAACCAACCCAGCCAGAACAGGCAGGACCAGGGCAGGTAGCGATGCGCGAACATCTGGTCTGGATGATCCTGGAAGTAGCCCAGTCGACCCAAAGCGACGATGACGGCGACCCCCGCGCCGAACCAGGCCAGTGCGAGTCCGGCAAGCCGCAGTCGCTGCTGGTTCGCCTGATCGCGCCAGGTGGTGAAGGTCGCCCAGAGCAGGGTGGCCATGGCGAACAGGCCCAGCGCCGTCGCGGGTCCGTGCTGCACCCGAATGTCGCCTGCGTGTGCCCGGTAGCCCTGCGCGATCGGCTGGAGGATCGCCCGAAGCCAGCTCGGCAACGACCTGCCGGCGTCGGGATCGAAGGCCGCATCGAACAGGTTGACCGGCATCGAGGCCAGCCAGGTGGCTGCGGTCAGCAGGCTGGCGAACGGGCGCAGCTGCAGCGAGTTGCGCACGCCCGTCGCACCGGGCAGGGCGAAGTAGAGGAGCAGGGTGGCCAGGAGGGCCACGCCCATCCAGACCGCCGGCCGATACCGGCGCTGGAGGACGAGGACGAGGGCCAGGGCCGGGAAGGTGGCCATGCCCGGCCCGAAGCTGAAGGTGGCGATGAACGCCAGGAGCGCGGCGAGCCCCAGGGCGGGCCGTGGCAGCGGATCCCTCAGGACCAGGGCGATGCCGCCGGCCAGGCAGGCGGTCAGCAGATAGGCATGGACGGATTCGTTGCCGTGCAGCAGCATGCGGGCATTGCCCAGCCAGAACACCGCGAAGGCGGCCAGGGCGGTCGCCAGCGCACGTGCCACCAGGCCCGCCCTGGCGTCGCGCCAGGCGATGAAGGCAAGCACGAGGACGGTGGCGAGCGCCAGCAGCCCGCCGACGGCAAGCTGCAGTTTCTGGTTGCCGTCGAGCAAATGCAGCTCTGCCACGCGGACCAGGCCGGGGAAGACCGGCCGGTGGCCGTTCTCCAGTGCCAGGACATTGGCCGGGAACGCCTGCTCCAGGTAGATCGGATACAGGCGCCACTGGTCCGCATAGATCTCCGTCCAGCCATGCGTGGCGATGGTCGACAGGCCCAACAGCACGAAGGCGGCCGCCAGGGAGAGCAGGGCCATGGCGGCCGCATTTGTCCGGAGTTGGGCAGTCAGGCTCATGCGTGGCGTTCACTCGGGCGGGCAGGGCGCAGCCACCCAAGGGGCGGCGTGGCCGGGGCGATGGCGCACCACGACGCCAGGGACGAGGTGGGCACGAAGGTCGAACCGCGGGGCGCGTCAGGGTTCCCTTGGGGAATCGTGGCGCCGCCGCAGCAATGCGGCATTTACGCAGATGCCTCAGGAGGGCGGACTATACCTTGTGCGGCGCCGTCGGGGCGAGCGCGGGATGGAGCGCGCAGGAGTGGCGCGAGGGGTGTGCCGTACGACCTCGCTTGTCCTGTCTCGCCCTCCGGCGAGCGGCGTGTTCACCGCTCGATCGCGCGCCCGCCACTCGCATCGGCCTGGACCGGTGCGTCCGCGAGCCGCCGCCAGGCCACGAACCAGGCCACCTGCACCGGCACCAGCAGCAGGGCCCAATGCAGGTTGGCCTGCGCGAACACCTGGGGCAGGGCCTTGGCGGCCAGGCCGAGCAGGGCCGAGACCAGGACCAGCCAGGCCAGGGCGCGGGCCGGCAGGCCGGGTCGGCGTCCTGCGGCCGCCTGTCGCCACCAGGGCCAGGCCAGCAGCAGGGACAGCGGGCTGAGCAGGAACAGGTTCTCATTGCCGTGCGCGGCGACGTGGTCGGTCACCGTCCACAGCAGCAGCAGGACCAGGCCGGCGAGTCCCGCCAGCAGGTGCCAGATGCCGCCGCCCAGCGCCAGGCCACGGCGCCAGCGCCTGGACCCGGCGGCCGCGCGTCGCCCGCCGGTCAGGATCAGCATTGCCAGCAGCACGCCGGCGGTCGCGAACGGCAGGCGCCGGTCGGCAGGAAGCAGGGGCGGTGGTGCGCTGCCGCCTTCGAACCATGTCCGTTCGCCGCCGACCAGGGGGCGACCATCGGGCAGCACGATGTCCGGCAGGTAGTGGCGCAGCATCTCGGGAATGAACATCTCTTCCCAGAAACTCAGGCGGCGGTCGGCGTCCGGACCCAGGCCGAGGTCGATCACGGTGGCCAGCCAGGGACTGCCCTCGGCCAGCCGCACGGCGTGCATCCTGTAGGTGAAGCCGCGCGATCGACCGGCGGTCTGCCGGCGCAGCTCGCCGTCGACGGCACGGTCGATGGCGTCGCGGATGCGGGTCGAGCAGTTGGCACGGAAGTACTCGTACAGGTAGTCGCGGTTCTCCGGGCGCACCGCCTCGGCCAGCTCGGCGCGCAGCCGTGCGGACTGCACCGGGTCCAGCGCCAGCGACTGCAGCACCACCGACCGGTCCTCCTCGCGGTAGCCGCGAAGGTCGAGCGGCGCCGGCAGTGCCAGGGCCTGGTAGAGCATCCGGCCCAGGGCGAAGCGGCGCAGGAAGCCGGGCTGATCGAAATCGAAGTAGCCGAAGTTGTAGGACACCCCGTCCGGCCCGCCGACCAGCAGGGCGTTGTGGCCGAAGCGCTGCCAGTAGATCTCGCCTGGCGCCATGGTCGCCAGTTCGATGGCCGGGGCCGGCGGCGGCGCGGGCAGGGTGGCCCGCGCAGGGGCGGTCATGGCCGCCGTCAGCAAGGCGGCGAGGCCGCACAACAGGCGCCGCATCAGGCCGGCGTGTCCAGATGCAGCAGGTGGACGCGGCGGTCGTCCGCCTCCAGCACCTGGAAGCGGAAGCCCTGCACCTCGACGCTGTCGCCAACCGCCGGGACCTGGCCGGCGCTGGCGGTGACCAGGCCGCCCAGGGTGTCGAAGTCCTCGTCGGAAAGGCTGGCGCCGAAACGGACATTGAACTCGGCGATCGGGGTCAGGGCGCTGACGTGGAAGCCGTCGCCATTGGCGCGGATCAGTTCCTCGGCGGCATCGTCGGCGTCGTGCTCGTCGTCGATCTCGCCGACGATCTCCTCCAGCACGTCCTCGATGGTGACCAGGCCGGCGACGCCGCCGTACTCGTCGACGACGATCGCCATGTGGCTGCGTGTGGACTTGAACTCGCCAAGCAGCAGGTTCAGGCGCTTGCCTTCGGGGATCAGCACGGCCGGCCGCAGCAGCGGCCCGAGCGCGAACTCGGTGATGCCGGCGCGCACCGCCTTGAGCAGGTCCTTGGCGAGGAGGATGCCGACGATCTCGTCGCGGTCCTCGCCGTGCACCGGGAAGCGCGAGTGGCCGCTCTCGATGACGGTGTCGACGATGCTGTTGAAATCGGCGTCGAGGGCGATCGAAACCACCTGGGCACGCGGCACCATGACATCGGCGACGCGCAGGTCGGTGACGCGCAGGGCGCCTTCGATCATCGCCAGGGTGTCGGCCTCGAGCAGACCGTTGGCGCGGGCGGCGCGGAGTTCTTCGAGCAACTCCTCGCGGGATTGCAGTTCGCCACCGAGCAGGTGGCCGAGTCGTTCCAGCCAGGTGCGTGAGCTTGGCTGCGGACTACTGGGAGGTTCGCCGTTCATGTAGCGGTGGATCGCGCCCACGGGGGAGCGGGATGGCGAAGTCTAGCCGATTCCCGGGTCGGGGCGTTGAGGCCTTGTCGATCAATGGCTTGGCTTTGGGGGGCGGGGCTCGGGAGCGGGGACAGGGGACCGGGGACCGGGGACCGGGGACCGGGGCGAGAGCCAGGGCTTGGCTGGGGTGGTGCCTGGGAACGGTAGCGCTGGAGCTGGGTGCCAGGGCGGGGCGGGGCCGGCGGTCAGCGGGACCGGTAGGGATCGGGGAGGCCCAGGCCAGCGAGGATGCGGGTCTCCAGTGCCTCCATGGCCGTCGCGGCCGCTGCGTCGTCATGGTCGTGGCCGAGCAGATGCAGCACGCCGTGCACGGTCAGATGGGCATGGTGGTCGCGCGGCGGCTTGCCTTGCGCAGCAGCCTCGGCGGCGATCACCGGGGCGCACAGCACGATGTCGCCGAGCAGCGGCACCGGTATCCCGGGCGGCAACTCGGCGGGGAACGACAGCACGTTGGTGGCCCGGTCCTTGCCGCGGTACTGGCGGTTCAGCGCACGGCCTTCGTCGGCATCCACCAGGCGTATCGCCAGCTCGGCCTTGCGGCGATGGCCGGCGCCGGCCAGGGCCGCCGCGACCCAGCGCCGGTAGGAGGCGGCTGCCGGAAGGCCGGCGCGGGGCAGGGCGTAGCCGACGTGGACCACCGGCACGGCGACGACGCGGCGGCCGGCGTTCACGCGCCGGCCACGGCGCGCTGGCCGGCTTCGTGGGCTTCGTAGGCGGTGACGATCTTGCGCACCAGCGGGTGGCGCACGACGTCCTTGCTGGTGAAGAAGGTGAACGAGATGCCGTCCACCGCCTTGAGGATCTCGATCGCCTGGCGCAGCCCCGAGGTCTGCTGGCGCGGCAGGTCGACCTGGGTGACGTCGCCGGTGACCACCGCGATCGAGCCGAAGCCGATCCGGGTCAGGAACATCTTCATCTGCTCCACCGTCGTGTTCTGCGCCTCGTCGAGGATCACGAAGGCGTCGTTGAGCGTGCGCCCACGCATGAAGGCCAGCGGCGCGATCTCGATGACGCTGCGCTCGATCAGCTTGGCGACCCGCTCGAAGCCGAGCATCTCGTACAACGCATCGAACAGCGGCCGCAGGTAGGGGTCGATCTTCTGGCTGAGGTCGCCGGGCAGGAAGCCCAGGCGCTCGCCGGCCTCAACGGCGGGGCGGGTCAGAACCAATCGCTGCACGCGGTTGCTCTCCAGCGCCTCGACGGCACTGGCCACCGCCAGATAGGTCTTGCCGGTGCCGGCCGGGCCGATCCCGAAGTTGACGTCATGCCGGGCGATCGCGTGCAGGTAGCGCTGCTGGTTGGGTCCGCGGCCCTTGACCACGCCGCGCTTCACCTTGATCACCACCTCCGGCAAGTCCTGCACGGCGGCCTGGGCGAGCGTTTCGATACCGGCGTCCTGGAGTTGCACGTTCAGACGGGCCGGGGTCAGCGGTTGTCCGGCGGTGTCCCGGTAGATCTCGCGCAGCAGCCGTTCGGCGGCGCGCGCGCTGCCGGCCTCGCCGATCACCTGGAACAGGTTGCCGCGGTTGTTGATCTCCACGCCCAGGCGCAGCTCGACCTGGCGCAGGTGGGCATCGAACGGGCCGCACAGGTTGGCCAGGCGCTCGCCGTCGTCCGGCTCCAGCGCGAACTGCCGTGTCTCCAGGGTGGCGCTCATGCGGCGCGCGCGCCATCGGTGACCACCCGGCCACGCAGCGAGTTGCTGCGGGTGTCGGTGATCTCCACCTGCACGAACTGCCCGACCAGGCGCGCCGGGCCGGCGAAGTTGACGAAGCGCATGTTCTCGGTGCGCCCGGTCAGCTCGTTGGCATCCTTGCGGCTGGGCCCCTCGACCAGCACCGTCTGCACGGTGCCGACCATGGCCTGGGCGATGCGCGCGGCGTTGTCGTTGATCGCGGCCTGCAGGCGCGCCAGGCGCGCCGACTTGGTGCCGGGGTCGACATCGTCGGGCAGGTTGGCGGCCGGGGTGCCCGGCCGCCGGGAATAGACGAAGGAGAAGCTCTGGTCGAAGCCGACGTCCTCGATCAGCTTCATGGTCGCCTCGAAGTCGCGTTCGGTCTCGCCCGGGAAGCCGACGATGAAGTCGGTGCTGATCGAGATCCCCGGCCGCGCCTCGCGCAGGCGGCGGATCTTCGCCTTGTATTCCAGGGTGGTGTGGCCGCGCTTCATGGCCGCCAGGATGCGGTCGGAGCCGGACTGCACCGGCAGGTGCAGGTAGCCGGCCAGCTCCGGGACCTCCGCGTAGGCCTGCACCAGGCGGTCGGTGAACTCGACCGGGTGCGAAGTGGTGAAGCGCACCCGGCCGATGCCCGGCACCTTGGCCACCGCCCGGATCAGCAGGGCAAGATCGGCCGCCTCGCCATCGGCCATCGGGCCGGCGTAGGCATTGACGTTCTGGCCCAGCAGGGTGACTTCGCGCACGCCCTGCGCCGCCAGGCCGCGAACCTCGGCGATCACGTCGTCGAACGGCCGGCTGACTTCCTCGCCGCGGGTATAGGGCACCACGCAGAAGGTGCAGTACTTGGAGCAGCCTTCCATCACCGAGACGAAGGCGGTCGGGCCTTCGGCGCGCGCCTGCGGCAGGCGGTCGAACTTCTCGATCTCGGGGAAGGAGATGTCGACCTGGGAACGGCCGCTGCCGCGTCGGGCCTCGATCATCTCCGGCAGCCGGTGCAGGGTCTGCGGCCCGAACACCAGGTCGACGAAGGGCGCGCGCGCCAGCAGCGCCTCGCCCTCCTGGCTGGCCACGCAGCCGCCGACGCCGATGATCAGGTCCGGCCGGGCCTGCTTGAGCAGGCGCCAGCGGCCGAGCTGCGAGAACACCTTTTCCTGGGCCTTTTCGCGGATCGAGCAGGTGTTGATCAGCACGACGTCGGCCTCGGTCTCGTCCTGGGTGAGGTCCAGGCCGTGCGAGGCGGCGAGCACGTCCGCCATCTTCGCGGAGTCGTACTCGTTCATCTGGCAGCCGTGGGTCTTGACGTAAAGCTTTGCCATGGAACGGAATTCGCTGGAGTTGGGCGGGTCGGCCGGGACCGGGGCAGGGCCCGCGCGATGTGACCGGCGTCCGCTTTGCCGGGGCCGAAAACCTGAACGGGGCCGCCAGTTTACGCGCGAAAGCTTTTGCCGGAAACTAAGCACCCGCCGCGCGCTCGAAGAGGGGACGATGCGCCCGCTGCCCGCCCCACCGCTGCTGCTTGCAAGTCTCGCCCTGCTGGGCCTGGGGGCGCAGGCGGTGGCGGGCGAGAATGTCCTGTGGCGTTGCCAGGACGGCAACGGCCATCTCGCCTTCACCAATACCCGTGCCGGGTACAGCGGTTGCACGGAAGTCGGACGCTATCCGGCGACGCGCGCCGCCCCGGCCACCGGTGCCGCCCGCGTACAGGCCTTGGCCCCGGCTCCCACGCCGCCGCCGGAGGCCGCCGGCGCCACCATCAGCGCCAGCCCCGGACGCCGCGCCAGTCGGCAGCAGGGGGCGGTCTACCGTTTCCGCCGCGACGGCGTGGTGCATTACACCAACGTCCGTCCGGCCTCCGGCGCGGAGGTCGTGTTCACCTACGCGATCGAGGCCTGCATCGCCTGCCAGGTGACCTCCTCGGTCGACTGGCATTCGGTGGCCCTGCGCCTCACCGAGTACGGCCAGGAGATCGCCCGCTCGGCCGCCCTGCACGGCGTCGACGAGGCCCTGGTGCGTGCGGTCATCCATGCCGAGTCGGCGTTCCGTTCCAACGCCCTGTCCCATGCCGGCGCGCAGGGGCTGATGCAGCTGATGCCGGCCACCGCCGCCCGCTTCGGCGTCGGCGACGTCTACGACCCCGGACAGAACATCGCCGGGGGCGTCGAATACCTGGCCTGGCTGTTGCGCCGCTTCGATGGCGACATCCGGCTGGCGACCGCGGGGTACAACGCCGGGGAGGGCGCCGTCGACCGCCATGGCGGCATTCCGCCGTTCGCCGAGACCCAGGTCTACGTCGAACGCGTCGGCATCCTGCACGAGCGCTACCGCGCGGCCATCGCGGCGACCAGCAGTGCGGCACCGGTCGGTGTCGGCGCCAGTCCCTGATCGGTTGCCGGTGGGACGCGGGCGGCACTCGTCCGGCTGTCCGGGAACAGCCCTGCTGGTGGTTTGCGCCCTGGCGATCGCCGACCCGGCTGCGGGATCGAACCGCCACTGGAGGAGCGACGAAGGGGTTGCACGGGTGCGCGCCAGCCGGCCCCCGCTTCCTGCGGCCGCCGGTCCCGCTGCCGTTGCCGGCGGGACGCGGGCACAGGCGTCGGCTGCTGTCCAGCCGGATACCGTGGGGCCCGGTGGCGTGAATGACACGGTTCCTGCGCCAGCGGTGCGCCCCGACAAGCCGGGCGGTGCCGGCCAGGATGCGTTGTCGGGCCGCGCCGAACCGCCCCGGCTCCCGCACCAGCGACCGCGGCCGCCGAGGTTTCCATCGGAGGCCATGCGCTTTGGCGTTGGCGCACGGGTGATGCTGCATGTGCTGGTGGATGCCCAAGGGATCGCCGAGCGCATCCATCCCTGTCAGACCAGCCTGACTTCGGGCGCCCTCTCCGATTCGGATGCGGCACGCGTCCGTCGCGCCTTCGAAGCGTCTGCCGTCCGTGCGGTCGCCCGGTGGCGATTCAGCCCGGCCAGGATCGATGGCCAGCCGATGGGCGGACATCTGGTCTTCCCGGTCGACTTCAGGCCAGTCGAGGAGGGACCCCAGGTCCTGGTTCCTGGCCCGGTCGATCCGCCCCCGTGGCATCCGGTCGGCGAGCCGCACCAGCACAGGTGACCGGAGCGATGGTGTGGCACGTGCCGGCGGCATCGGCCACCGGGCAACTCCGCGATCCGCGCAGGCGGCGGCATCCGCGCGGCCCCGCGTCCGGCGGCCCCGGGGCGGGCTGCCGGACGGAGGCCGCGCCCGGGTTGCTCGCGACATTCCTACTGCCGGCAACCTCGGCTACTGGTAACCGTTGCAGTAGATCGAATCCTGCGCGGGATCGGTCGACCAGTTGCGCATGTGGAAGACCGCCGGGGTCAGCCCAAGGCTGGCGTCCACCGGTTCCACCGTGATCCTGTAACAGCCGGCGATATCGTTGGCTGTGGCGAAGAACACCACCAGGCCGTCGAGGTCGGACCGGGCGGTGATGACGCGGCCGGGCGGGTCGCTGCTGGACGGGGCGGTCAGGTCGGCGCTGGCCCCGGTCAGCGGTGCGGAGATCCTCACCATCAGGCCCGGCACGCCATCGCCGTCGCCGTCCCTGACGATGGCGATGATCGGATTGCCGATGGGCTGCCCGACCTGGGCCTGCAGGTCGCCGCTGAAGGTGTCGATCACGATTTCCGCGGGCGGGCCGATGTCGCGCCCTTCCAGCTCCACGGCGCCGGTGAACGAGATGCTGGGGATCAGGTTGGCCCCGAGCACGCCCTGGGGCTCGCTGAACAGCCGCACGCCGATGAAGCCGGACGCGGCGATGTCGGCCAGGTAGCCGAAACGCAGCCGGTACTCGTTCGCGCCCAGCAGGGTCAGCTCGGCGAGCTGGGGCGGCGCGGTCGTGCTCGAGGCGATCGGGGTGCCGGCCGCGGTCAGGGCGATGCCCGTGTTCGAACCGGACAGCAGGCCCAGGTTGAGCGGGGACCCGGTGGTGATGTCGGCGGACAGGATGTAGAAGCGGCCGAACTGCCAGGACTCGCCCAGGGTTTGCGAGAACCAGCCCCTGTTGTTCAGGATTCCGGCGATGTTGATGCCCAGCAGGCCGGAAATGCTTGCGTTCTGCTGAGCGGGATCGACGGTCAGGACGGGGCGCGCCAGCAGCCCGGCGACACCGAAGGAGCTGCCCAGCCAGGGTCCCGCGCCGATCGGCTGGTTGACGATGTCGGCCCCGAGCAGTCCCCCGACGCTGCCGGCATTGCCGGGGTCGGAGAAATCGGCGTTGGGAATGGCGACAGGGCCCTGCGCCATGGCCTGGCCGGCGGCAAGCGCCAGCGACGAAACGAAAAGTGCAAGTCGTGCACGCGGACGATGCGGGATGTTCATGCTGGACTCCCTGATGGATAGATGACGTTCCCTGTTTCCCTCCGGCGGGCGGCTGAAGCAGCCATGTAAGAAGTGCGACGAAACGACGCGAGGTGAAAGTTGCGCCGTGAACAAAACATACGCCCGCAACCAGCGGGAAATGCGAAGTCCACGTGAAATTGGCGAAAAATTTTCGCGAAGGCGCAAACCGTGATACGGATCACGGTTTTTCCGCTCGGGGTTGCTGAAAGTTGTGCGCTTTGGCGTCAGGTTTTTCCGGACACGTGTGTGCTCAGCCCTGGAGGTCCAGGACCACGCTGGCGATGCCGAAATAGATGACGATGCCGCTGATGTCGGCGATGCAGGTGATCAGCGGCGTACTCGCGGTGGCCGGGTCGAGCTTCAACCGCGAGAACGCGAACGGCAGGCTCATGCCGATCAGGCTGCCGGCCATCACCGCCACCACCATGGTCAGTGCCACGGTGATGCCGATCGCCAGGCCGCCGCGCCAGATGCCGAGGCCGGCCACGGCGAACGCCAGCGCGAGGCCGAGGGCAAGGGCGACGCCGAACTCCTTCAGCAGCAGGCTGAACCAGTCGCGGACCGAGACGTCGCCCGTCGCCAGGGCGCGCACCATCAGGGTCGAGGACTGCGAGCCGGCGTTGCCGGCCGAACCGATCAGCAGCGGCAGGAAGAACAGCAGGACGATCGCCTGGGATATGGTCTCCTCGAAGTGCGCAAGCGCCGCACCGCTGAAAATGTTGGCGAACACCAGCAACACCAGCCAGGGCGAGCGCTTGCGGAACAGGTACCAGACGCTGGCGTCGCGCACGCTGACGTCCACCGAGCCCACCGAGGCCAGCTTGTGGAAGTCCTCGGTGGTCTCTTCCTCGGCCACGTCCATGACGTCGTCGACGGTCACCGTGCCGAGCAGCACGCCGTCGGCGTCCACCACCGGCAGCGCCTCCAGGTCGTAGCGCTGGATGAGCCGGACCGCCTCCTCGCGGTCGGCGTCGGGGCGAACCGAGACCGCCTCGCGCTTCATCAGGGTGCGCACCGGCTGTTCCAGCGGCGCCAGGATGAAGGCGCGCAGGGGCAGGGCATCCAGCAGCTTGCCTTCCGGCTGGGTCACGTAGACGCGGTTGACCGATTCGCCGTTCTCGTTGGCGGCGCGGATGTGGGCGAGGGCGTCGGCGATCGTCCAGTACGGGCGCACCGACACGAAGTCGGTGTTCATCAGGCGGCCGACGCTGGACTCGTCGTAGGCCAGCATCTCGCGCGTATCCTCGCGCTCCTCGGCCGGCAGTTCGGCGATCAGCTGTTCGGCCTGGGGCGCCTCCAGCTCGTCGATCAGGGCGGCGCGGTCGTCGCTGTCCAGTTCACCCACGATGGCGCGCCGGCGTTCGGCCGACAGGCTGCCCAGGATCTGCGGCTGCAGCGCCAGGTCGATGTAGGCGAAGGTGCGGACCTGGCGGTCCGGGTCGAGCAGGCCGAACAGCGTGTCGAACGGCGCGTCGCCGTCCAGTTCGCTCATCAGCAGGGCGATGTCCTGGACCCGCTGGGTCTCGAACCAGGCGCGCAGCGGCTCGTATTCGCCCCGGTCGATCAGGGCCTGGAGATGCTGGACCTTGTCGCGGATGTCTTCCATGGCGCGGCCTCCGGGGTCACGACCCGCATGGGCGGACCGGGCAGGGAATCAATGGGCCGGGGCGGGCGGGCTCGCGTTCATGCGGCCCGGACGACGCAGTTCGTCCAGGCGGGTCGGCTCGGAAACGTCGCCGGGAGGCCGTCGGCCGTCAGGCCATCGGGTCCCCGCGGGCGGCGTCTGCTCGACGCATGTCGCTGCTGTCCAACGCGGCCCCGGGGTGGCAAGAGGAGGCCGGATTGTAGCGCTCCTGACGAGCCCCAGTGGCCTGGGCGGTCCGGATTTCGGCGATCGGGCTGCAACCTGGATATTTCGTGAGACCGCTACTGCGGCCTCCGATCGTCGCGCCGTGGCGCGGTCTGCTCCCGCTGGCCAGCTCGACGTGTAGTCGGCCACGCCTTCGCCGTCAAACGGTCCGCTGCCCGCACCACAGCGCGATCTCGACGACCTCGCTGCGCGTCCGCATGAAATGTCCGGGCTATGGGCCCCGCAACGGCCGCTGCACGACCTCGACGCGTGTCTGGAACGGCAGGCCCGCGCGCCGGCCCTCCACCACCACGGTCTGCCCGGGCGCGAAAGCTGCCTCGATCTGGCGCAGCTCGTTGCCGCCGGAGACCGTATGGCCCTCGACGACCAGCAGCAGGTCGCCCGGCTGCAAGCCGGCGCGGGCGCCGGGAAGGTCCCGGTAGACGGCGGTCACCTGTGCCCCGCGCGGCGCATCGCTCTGGGCGCCGTCGCCATTGACCGGCACGTCCCGGTAATCCAGGCCCAGCCAGCCGCGTGTGACATGGCCCTGCGCCAGGATCTGTTCCAGTACCCGGCGCGCCGCACCGGCCGGGATGGCGAAGCCGATGCCCTCGCCGAAACGGAACACGGCGGTGTTGATGCCGACCAGTTCGCCATCGGCGTTGACCAGGGCACCGCCGGAGTTGCCGTCGTTGATGGCGGCATCGGTCTGTATGAAGTCGTCGTAGGTGAGCAGGTTGAGGCGGGTATTGCCGGTCGCGCTGACGATGCCCATGGTGACGCGCTGGCCGATTCCGAACGGGTTGCCGATCGCCAGAACCACGTCGCCCACCTGCAGGGCGTCGTCGGCGGCGAAACGCGCAGCGGGGAGCTGACTGCCCTCGATTCGCAGCACGGCGAGGTCGGTGTCGCGGTCGATGCCGATCACCCGGGCGCGGGTGACCCGGCCGTCGGCCAGGGCGACCTGGATGTCGCTGGCATCGGCGACCACGTGATGGGTGGTGAGGATGTGGCCGTCGGCATCGACGATCACGCCCGAGCCGAGACTCTGGTTGAGGCGCTGCCGGGGCGCGCCGAGCCCGAAGGCCCCGGGAAACAGGTGACGCATGTTTTCCGGGACCACCAGGGGGCGCTCGGTGACGATGCTGTTTGCATAGATGTTGACCACCGCCGGGCCGGCGGCACGCACCGCGGCGGCATAGCTTGCCGGCCCGGGGCCGGCCGGCAGGGCCGTTCCGGGCACCGCGCCGGGGGGGGCGTCGCGCGCTGGAAACAGCTGTGTGAGGACGAACGCGGCGGCCAGTCCGGCAACCACAAACTGCATGAAAAACAGAAATTTGCGCAGCATCGTAGTCGGAGATCGTGACGCTGGTCGGGGCAGGGGTCGGGGGCGCGCATGTGGCGGCCGACGGGGCCATGATGGCCCGGAACCCTGTCTCCCCGCGAAGGCTTTCGTTACACTAGCACGGTTTTGGGGAGCCCCCGCCGGACGTACGGACGGGGACCCGTGGCTTCCTCTTGGAGTGACAATGGCGGAGCACAGCGTGAATCAGGGCCGGCGCCGGTTCCTGACCGCGACCACCACGGTGGTCGGCGGCGTCGGCGCAGCCTTCCTGGCGGCACCGTTCCTCAAGTCCTGGCAGCCCAGCGCGCGCGCGCAGGCCGCCGGTGCGCCGGTGCAGATCGACATCAGCAAGCTCGAGCAGGGCCAGCTGATCATCATGAGCTGGCGCGGCCTGCCGGTCTGGGTGTTCCGGCGCTCGCCGGAAATGCTGCAGGCGCTGCCCACGCTGGACGGCAACCTGCGCGACCCGCAGTCGCGCAACACCGACCAGCAGCCCGTCTACGCCGCCAATCCGCATCGGGCGATCCGCCCGGAAATCGCCGTCTACGTGGGCATCTGCACGCACCTGGGCTGCTCGCCGACCTTCGTGCCCGAGCTCACCCCGCAGCCGTTCGATGCCGACTGGAAGGGCGGGTTCTTCTGCCCCTGCCACAAGTCGCGCTTCGACCTGGCCGGCCGCGTGTACTCCGGCGTGCCGGCGCCGACCAATCTGCCGGTGCCGCCGCACCGCTTCATCTCCGACACCCTGATCGAAGTCGGTGTCGATCCCGAGGGAGCCGCGTGATGGCCGCCAGTCCCAACCCCGACACCCCCCAGGCCAAGGGCCTGGTCGGCTGGATCGAGCAGCGTCTGCCGATCTTCAGCTTCACGCGCGCCCACACCAGCGAGTACTACGCACCCAAGAACTTCAACGTCTGGTACTACTTCGGCTCGCTGGCGCTGCTGGTGCTGGTCAACCAGATCGTCACCGGCATCTTCCTCACCATGCACTTCAAGCCGAGCGCGGCGGAGGCTTTCGGCAGCGTCGAGTACATCATGCGCGACGTCGACTGGGGCTGGCTGATCCGCTACCTGCACTCGACCGGCGCCTCGCTGTTCTTCGTGGTCGTCTACCTGCACATGTTCCGCGGCCTGATGTACGGCTCGTACAAGAAGCCGCGCGAGCTGCTTTGGGTGATCGGCATGTTCATCTACCTGGCGCTGATGGCCGAAGCCTTCCTGGGCTACGTCCTGCCCTGGGGCCAGATGTCCGGCTGGGGCGCGCAGGTGATCATCTCCCTGTTCGGCGCGATCCCCGGCATCGGCGAAGCGCTGGTCGAGTTCATCCGCGGCGACTACCTGATCTCCGACGCCACGCTGAACCGCTTCTTCGCGCTGCACGTGATCGCCCTGCCGCTGGTCCTGCTGCTGCTGGTGGTGCTGCATCTGGGCGCCCTGCACACGGTCGGCTCGAACAATCCCGACGGCGTGGAGATCAAGAAGGGTCCGAAGGGCAACCGCTGGTCGGCGGATGCCCCGACCGACGGCATCCCCTTCCACCCCTACTACACGGTCAAGGACCTGGTCGGCGTCGGCTTTTTCCTGATGATCGCCGCCTTCATCATCTTCTTCGAGCCGACCTTCGGCGGCATGTTCCTGGAGAAGGACAATTTCGTCCCCTACGACCCGCTGGTGACTCCGGAGCACATCGTCCCGGTCTGGTACTTCACCCCCTACTACGCGATGTTGCGGGTGGTGCCGGACAAGCTGCTCGGCGTGATCGTGATGTTCGCGGCGATCGCGGTGCTGTTCCTTCTGCCCTGGCTGGACCGCAGCCCGGTGCGCTCGTGGCGCTACCGCGGCGGCCTGTACAAGCTGGCGCTCGGCATCTTCGCGCTCAGCTTCGTGTGGCTCGGCAAGATCGGCGGCGGTCCCGGCACCGACCCGGTCGAGACCCAGATCGGCCGCCTGCTGACCGTGCTGTACTTCGGCTTCTTCGTCTTCCTGTTCGTCTACACGCACTTCGGCTTCGAGAAGACCAAGCCGGTGCCGGAGCGAGTGACCACGCATGACTAAGGCCACCTCCACGATGCGACGCCTCGGGCTGCTGCTGGCCGGGATGCTGGTCTCCGGCGCGTCTTTCGCCGCCGGGCCGGCGCTCGATCTCGACCCCGCCAACACCCAGCTCGGCAACCGCGCGATGATGCAGCGCGGCGCGGCGCTGTACATGAACTATTGCGCCGGCTGCCACTCCCTGCAGTACCTGCGCTATTCGCGCCTGGCTTCCGACCTGGGCCTCACCGAGGAACAGGTCATGGGCAATCTGGCGTTTCTTCCGGATGCGCGCTTCGGGGACACCATCGGCGTGGCGATGACCAAGGAACAGGGCACCGCCATGTTCGGCAAGGCGCCGCCCGACCTCTCGCTGGTCGCTCGCTCGCGGGGCGTCGACTGGCTGTACACGTTCCTGAGGTCCTTCTATGCGGACCCCACCGCGCAGACCGGCTGGAACAACAAGCTGCTGGCCGATGCCTCGATGCCGCACGTGCTCTGGGAGCTCCAGGGCACCCAGGAGGCGCGCTTCGCCACCAGCGACGACCCCCGGGCGGAACCGGTGATCGAGAAACTCGAACTGGTCCGGGGCGGTGTGTTGACGCCCGCGCAGTACGACGCGGCGCTGCGCGACCTGGTCACCTTCCTTGAATACGCCGGCGAGCCGGCGGCGCTGAAGCGGCAGTCGCTGGGCGTCTGGGTGCTGCTGTACCTGGCGCTGTTCACCCTGCTCGCCTGGCTGCTCAAGCGCGAATACTGGAAGGACGTGCATTGACCGCGTTGGCCGGCGGGCAGGCGCGGTCCAGGCCCGGACCGCAGCCGTCCCAGGGTGGTCAGGGTCAGGCCAGGAATACGAAGCAAGGAGGGGCGGAGATGGCGATCAGTGCTCGTTCGCGCAACATGTTGACGCTGTACTCGGGAAAGCTGTGCCTGCGCTCCCACCAGGTGCGCCTGGTGCTCGCGGCCAAGGGCGTGACCTACGACCTGGTGCTGGTAGACCCGGCAAGGCCGCCCGAGGACCTGATCGACCTCAATCCCTACCAGTCTGTGCCGACCCTGGTCGACCGCGACCTGGTGCTGCACGACGTCGACGTCGTCTGCGACTACATCGACGAGCGCTATCCCCATCCCCCGCTGATGCCGGTCGATCCCTCCTCGCGCGCCCGCTTGCGCATGGCCGAGCGCCGCGTCGAGTGGGAGTGGCTGCCGCTGATCGAGGAGATCCAGACCGGCGCCAAGGCCCAGGCGGACAAGGCGCGCCGGCACCTGCGCGATGCGATGACTGCCAGCGCGCCGGTATTCAAGGCGGCAAAATTCTTCCTCAACACCGAAATGAGCATCGCCGACTGCCTGCTCGCGCCGCTGGTCTGGCGGCTGCCCTGGCTGGGCGTGCAGCTGCCGCGCGAGGCGCAGGCGATCTACGACTACGGCGAGCGCATCTTCCGCAACCCCGGTTTCGCCCGCAGCCTGACGCCCGACGAGCGGCAATTGCGCGACCTTCCCTCGGCCTGAGCGTGGCCGTGGCGGAGATGACCGACAACCGGCCCTACCTGGTCCGGGCCCTGCACGAGTGGATCTGCGACAACGGACTGACGCCCTACCTGCTGGTCGATGCCGGCGTGTCCGGCGTCAGGGTGCCGCCGCAGTCCGTCAAGGAAGGCCGGGTGGTGCTGAACATCGCGCCACGTGCGGTCACCCGGCTCGATCTCGCCAATGACGTGATCAGCTTCCAGGCGCGGTTCTCCGGAGTCGCCATGCTGGTGGTGGTGCCGCTCGAGGCGGTGCTCGCGGTGTATGCCATGGAGAACGGCCAGGGCATGATGTTCCCGCCGGCCGGACGCGATGCCGGTGAGGCCGAAGCCGATCCCGATCCAGATGATGGGACCGGGCTGCCGTTGCGCGATGCCGGATCCGACCTGGTTTCCGACGACGGCGGCAGCGCGCCCGAGGATCCGGCCCGGCCGCCGCGCGGCGGGCACCTGCGCATCGTCAAGTAGCCTGCCGGCGAAACCGGCATCCCGGCGCCGGCCATGTCCGGGCCGCATCCGACCCAGACGACCCCACGACATGACCGTCCGTACCCGTTTCGCTCCCAGCCCGACCGGCTACCTGCACATCGGCGGCGCGCGTACCGCGCTTTACTGCTGGCTGGAGGCAAGGCATCGCGGCGGCAGCTTCGTGCTGCGCGTCGAGGACACCGATCGCGAACGTTCGACGCCCGAGGCGGTGCGCGCGATCATCGACGGCATGGCCTGGCTCGGCCTGGCGCACGACGAAGGTCCGGTGTTCCAGACCGACCGCATGGCCCGCTACCACGAGGTCGCCCAGGCCCTGGTCGCCGCCGGCAAGGCCTACTACGCCTACGAAAGCCGCGAGGAGCTCGACGCGATGCGCGCCCGGCAGATGGAGCAGGGCCTCAAGCCGCGCTACGACGGCCACTGGCGCGACCGTCCGGAGCCGCCCCGCGAAGATCCCAACCGGGTGATCCGCTTCAAGAACCCGGTCGGCGGCAGCGTGGTGTTCCACGACCGCGTCAAGGGCCGCATCGAGTGGAGCAACGACGAACTCGACGACCTGATCATCTGGCGTTCGGACAACCATCCGACCTACAACTTCGCGGTGGTCGTCGACGACATCGACATGGCGATCACCGATGTCATACGCGGCGACGACCATGTCAACAACACGCCGCGCCAGATCAATCTGTACGAGGCGTTGGGCGCCTCGTTGCCGGCCTTCGCCCACCTGCCGATGATCCTCGGGCCGGACGGCCAGAAGCTGTCCAAGCGGCACGGTGCGGTCAGCGTGCTGGCCTATCGCGACGACGGCTTCCTTCCGGACGCCCTGCTCAACTACCTGGTCCGGTTGGGCTGGTCGCACGGCGACCAGGAGATATTCAGCCGGCAGGAGATGGTCGACGCCTTCGATGTCGCCGACGTCAACGTCGCCGCGGCGCGTTTCGATCCCGACAAGCTGCGCTGGATCAACCAGCAGTACCTGATGAAGGCGGATCCGGCGCAGATCGCGCCTCTGCTGGCGGACCACTTGCAGCGCCTCGGCCTGGACCCCGCCGACGGGCCGGCTCCGGTGGACGTCGTCCCGGCGCTGCGCGAGCGTGCGCAGACCCTGGTGGAGATGGCCGAGAAGGCACGACCGTGGTACGGGCCGCTGGCCGGTTACGACCCGGCATCGGCCGGCAAGCACCTGGTCGCCGCGGCGCGGGCCCCGCTGCAGGCGGCCCGCGAGCGCCTGGCGGCGCTGCCGGACTGGCAGGTGGAGCGGGTCAACCAGGCGCTGGTCGAGGCTGCCGCCGCCTGCGGGGTGGGTCTGGGCAAGGTCGCCCAGCCGCTTCGCGTGGCGGTGACCGGCAGCGCCGCCTCACCGTCGATCGACCTTACGGTCTGGCTGGCCGGCCGCGAGCGGGCGCTATCCCGCATCGACGACGCCCTGGCCAGCATCCCCGACTGAACCCGGGCCGCGCCGCAGGCCCGCCCCCCGCTTGGGCGGCCGGCGGGCTGTCGTTATGATGGCGGCACGTGACCGCCGCCGCTGCCACCGCCGACACCACCGAGCGCATCGCCCGGATCGAGGATGCCTGCCAGCGGCGCGGACTTCGACTGACCGCGCTGCGCCGCCGGGTGATGGAGCTGATCGCCGCGCAGGGTCGTCCGGTCAAGGCCTACGAGCTGCTCGACCTGATCCGGCTGGAACGCGGCGGCGCCGCCCCGCCGACCGTGTACCGGGCGCTGGACTTCCTGCTCGAACACGGCTTCATCCACAAGCTCGAGTCGATGAACGCCTTCGTCGGCTGCGATCACCTCCACGAGCCGGAGACCGCCCACCAGCCGCCCTTCCTGATCTGCGACCGTTGCGCGCAGACGGTCGAACTCGAGGATTCCCGCGCCGCCGACCTGCTGGCCCGCGAGGCACGCCGGCTGGGCTTCACGCCGCAGGCACAGACCCTGGAGATCCACGGCCTGTGCGCCCGTTGTACCGAGGCGTGAGCGCCGTCCGCGAGAGCAGCCGCGGTCTGGCGGTCGCGAGCCTTGCCCTGGGCGTCGTCCTGGCGGCCGGCGATGCGTACGCTCAGGACTTTCCGTCGCTGCCGCCACGCGCGGCACCCGGCCAGGACGCCGGCGAGCCGGTCGGGCTCCGCGCCGGACCTGAGTCCGTGGCCGGCACCACCGAGGGGCAGGGCGCGACCGGTGCCGGGCGGGTCCTGGCAGGGCAGGGCGCGGAACCGGTGGCGGCCGGGGCCGACCCGCAGGGCGATCCGGAGGAGCCGTCCGACACGGCTGCGGAAGGGCTGCTGCCGGTCGATCCGCCGGAGGCTGTGGGCCCGCCGCCGCCGGATCCGCTCGCCAACATCCACGGCGTATCGCCCCTGCGCATGCTGGGCGCCGTGGTCAATCCCGGTCATCGCGTGCGCCTGAGCTGGACCACCGGCCAGTCGTTCTCGGGCAGCGTCATGGAGACCCCGGTGGTCGTGGTGCACGGCGAGCGACCCGGTCCACGCCTGTGCCTGACCGCCGGAACCCACGGCGACGAGCTGAACGGGGTCGAGGTGGTGCGGCGTATCGCCTACAAGCTCGAACCGACCCAGCTGTCGGGCACCATCATCGCCGTGCCGATCGTCAACCTGCTGGGCTTCTCGCGCGGCTCCCGCTACCTGCCGGACCGTCGCGACCTCAACCGTTTCTTCCCCGGCAATGCGCGGGGCAGCTCGGCCTCGCGGATTGCGGCGAGCTTCTTCGAGGCGGTGATCGAGCATTGCGACGCTCTGGTCGACTTCCATACCGGTTCCTTCGACCGCGCCAACCTGCCGCAGGTGCGCGGCGACCTTACCTTGCCGGCGGTGGTCGAGTTCACCCGGGGGTTCGGCGCCACCGCGGTGCTGCATTCGCCCGGCGCGTCGGGCATGCTGCGCACCGCGACCACCCGGCGCGGCATCCCGGCGGTGACCTTCGAGATCGGTGCGCCCAAGCACCTGCAGCCGGAGGAGATCGAGCACGGCGAGCGGGCGATCGACAGCCTGATGTACAAGATGGGGATGGTCGAGCGCCGTCGGCGCTGGGCCGAGCCGCAGGCGGTGTTCTACGAGTCGCGGTGGATCCGCGCCAATCAGGGCGGCATGCTGTTCTCGGACGTCAAGCTCGGCGACCGGGTCTCCTCCGGGCAGGTGCTCGGCCAGGTGATCGATCCGGTCAGCAACCGGTTGGCCGACATCAAGGCGCCGGAAGACGGCCGGATCATCGGCATGGCCCTCAACCAGTTGGTCCTGCCGGGATTCGCCGCCTACCACCTTGGCATCGCCGCCAGCGAGGAGCGTGTCGTCACCGAGGCCGAGCTGGAAAGCGACCCGGACGACGAGCGATTCCTGGAGTACGACCAGCTCGACAGCCAGGACGACGAGCTGGACGACGGTCACCGGGACGGTCCGGGCGGCGACGGCTGAGCCTGCGCTCGGGGGGGGGGGGGGGGGGGGGGGGGTTTGGGGGGGGGCCCCCCCCCC